>CAYGMW010000001.1:0-61737 GCA_964350975.1 uncultured Acidimicrobiales bacterium
AGTATCCAGCGCTAGCGAGCCGGAACTCGCGGTTGGCGACGATGGTCCTGAGGTGTCCGATATCGAATGCCGGTGCCGCGCCGCCCCCGTCGGGGCCGTCGGTGCAGGCGAGCTCGGCGAGCAGGCCGCCGGCGACAGTCAAGACCGACACGATGATGAGGGTCAGCTCCCACCGCACTCCACCGACGGCGTTGACCAGATGGGGGAGTGCCGAACCGACCGTGAGCGCGCCCACCATGACTCCGAGGGCGAACCCCCTACCCTGCCGATACCACGCCGACATGGCCTTCAACGCAGGTGGGTAGACGCCAGCGAGGAACGCACCTGTCATCAGCCGAGCGACGACCGCCGTGCCGAACGAATCGCCGACGACGACCATCACATTGGCCGCGGCCGCACCTGCCGAACCGAGCAGGATGAGGCGACGTGGATTGACCCGGTCGGCCAGATTGGTCACCGACGACACGACAGCGCCGAGCACGAACCCGATCTGGACCACGATGGTCAGCCAGCTCGCTTCGGTGTTGCTGAGCGACCAAGCATCGCGGACCTGGCCGAGTACTGCGGCGGTCGAGAACCACGGCGACATCGCCAGTACCAAGGCACACGCCAACAGGCTCAGTTCACGGCGTTGGCGAGTGGTGGTCACGTGTCGTCAACCGTAAAGCAGGTCGACGACTTCCGCCCTACGCGTTCGACAGCACCTTTTCGAGCCGCTTCATACCGAACTTGAACCCCGCTGCGCTCATGATGCGGATCGGTGCGGCCAAGAGCTGGGGGACATAGGGCACCACAACGTCCTCGGTCCACACCAATTGAGAGCCTGCACCCTTGGACTCGATGGTGAACGCGGCGCGACCCTTCAGCACTGGGCCAAGCTTGTCGACCTCGCAACGACCCGAACCAGCAGTGTCGTCCCAGTCGCACGCGACGACCCGCATGTGGTCCTTCAAGACCAGGGGCCGAAAACCGGTGTAGGCCGTGAACTCCGAACCGGGAACCGTGGAGTCGCCAGCCGGAACCTCCATGCGGGTTGCCGGAATCCAGTTGGCGTGGCGTTCCCAGTCGATCATGTCGTCCCACACCACGCGGGCTGACTGGGGAAAGGAGTGACGGACATCGAACGTGATCTGGGCCATCGGCCGAGCGTACGGACCTCCGCCTCGAGGCGTGCAACCTCAGCGGGCGAGTACTGGAGATCCGTGATGCAGAACCATCAGCCAGCCGTCGTCGACGCGGCGGAACACGTTCGTGGCCGCAATCGTCCCCTGCGCCTGCTCGTCGAGCAGGTTCTCGTCCAACGTGACAATCGCGAGCGTCTCGGTGACGCTCACCGCGACATTGGTGACGACAAACTGGTTGCGGCCAGGACCTCCGAAGATCCCAGCCCAGGATGCCCGAACATCGTCCCACCCGCGCAAGATCGGCCAACCGGGATGGATGCACACCACATCGTTGGAGTGGGACCAGACCGCGTCCATAGCCTCAAGGCTGCGTTGTTCGTGGGCGTCGTAGAACGCCTGGTTCGCGGCCACAACTTCAGCGAAGACGGGGTCGCCTAGCGACACGGGCCACCCATTTCGAGTGCACACAGCGAACAGCACGGCAGTTGGGCTGCGTCTCGGCGCGGCTTGGGCAGCCGGTAACCGCACAGCGTCAGCGTGGGGCCGTTGCGAGACTCGTCTTCGGTCCGGGCGTGATGGTGCACCCGGTCATCGGGGTCGGCGTCGACAGAGTTCGCTGCGCTGGCAGCCTCGGTGGGCATCACGCGAGTGCGTTGGTGAAGGTGGCCAGATCGAAATAGTCGCGCCAGACCTTGATCTTGCCCTCGTGCATCTCGAACACACCCGTGCAGGGCAGGTCGACCTGCTTTGAACCAACCTCGGTGCGGTCCAGGCGCTCGGCGATCACCACATCGCCGTTGCCCACGATGTGCACCAGGTCCCACTCGGTTGCGGTCCAGTCCGCAGTGAACGCCGCGATCATGTTGCGCACATTGTCGCGACCGGTCACCGGACCTACCGGAACATTGTGGTAGCAGCCGTCCTCGGCGAAATAGCTCGCCAATTCGTCGGCGTCGAGGCGACTCCATGCCGCGATGAACGCGGTAACGATCGCAACATTGTCATGACCGGACATGCCCGCACCGTAGCCGAGGCCAGCTATGCGTACGCGGCTGCGCCTCGGTGTTCGCCCACGATGGTCTCGATCAGCTCGGCTTCAACACGATCGGCGTCATCGATGTCGATTTGGCAGGTGCCGGCCGCAGCGTGACCGCCGCCACCATAGGAGAGCATGAGCTCGCCGACGTTCGTCACGCAGCCTCGGTCGATGATCGACTTACCGGTCGCGAACACCCGGTTCTGCTTGTTGAAACCCCACAGCTTGTGAATTGAGATGTTGCACTGGGGGAACATCGCGTAAATGAGGAATCGGTTCGCGGGCCAGATGGTCTCTTCGTCGAGGAGATTCAGCACCACCAGATTGTCGTGCACCGTTGCGCAGCGTTCGATCTGGGCGCAGGCATTGGCATCGTGGCGGAAATACAGCTCGGTGCGTTCGACAACATCGGGCAGTTCGAGGATCTCTTCGATGGTGTGGTTCTTGCACGCCGCGATCAGGTCCATCATGAGCTGATAGTTCGAGATGCGGAAATCGTGGAAGCGACCCAGACCAGTCCGGGGATCCATGATGAAGTTCAACAGTTCCCAGCCACCTGGGTTCAGAACCTCGTCGATTGAGTACTGAGCACTGTCAGCCTTGTCGACGGCCACCATCATGTCGGTCCATCCCGCAGGGAAGGTGTCGAGACCACCGTAGAAGTCCCACACCACTCGGGCTGCTGACGGAGCGTCGGGCAAGATGATGTGGTTGTCCCGGGCATCGTTGCGCAGGGTCTCAGATTCGTGGTGATCGAATGCCAGATGCACGTTTTCGACGTAGGGCAGGTTCGTCGTGATGTCCCGGCCTGTGATCTCGATCTTGCCGTCTTGCATGTCCTTGGGATGGACGAACTTGATGTCGTCGATCATCTCCAAGTGCTCGAGCAGCACGGCGCACACCAGGCCGTCAAAGTCGCTTCGAGTCACGAGTCGGTACGTAGACATAGATGGTTCACTCCGGTGCGTAGACGCAGGTCGATCGACCCGTTCCCATCGGGCGCGACTCCGGCAGGCTTAAGGCTTGGCGGGCTACGGTCTCGTCAGTCGACCGAAGAACGGGAACAACATGGCCACTGATGGAGTCCAGGGCATCTACATCGAGACACGCGACTACGGCGCAACTTCGAAGTTCTGGTTGTCGCTCGGTTTTGCAACGGTGTTCGAGACCGATCACGGCTCGGGCCAGTTTCGACACCCGAGGGGCGGCCCGTACATCTTCATCAGCCAGCAGCTCGACGGCGAACTCGAAACCCATCCGATCCTGGCCGTGGCCGATTCGACCGACTTCGCCCCCGACCCGGCTCCAGAGTTTGCACGGCAGTTCGAGCCGCAGCACTGGGACGTTGTCGAGGCCATGCTGCTCGATCCCGATGGCCGCAATGTGAGCCTTCAGGCACCGGTTCCGGCCGGGGTCGAAGCTCCCAACGCCGACGAACACCATGGCGACAAGTACGGTTCGCACTAGGCACGACCAGTCCGTTCACACCATTCGAGCGAACGCAACCTCGGACCCGAGGGCTCGGGACCAACCGACGGGTTGCCACCCCATGGATCGGTAGAAGCCGTGGCCGCGGTCGTAGTTGGCGGGAGTCCACAGGATTGCTCGATCCCAGTCGGCCGCGAGCTGCTCGGTAGCGCGCGACATCAATGCAGATCCCACGCCGCGGCGCCAGTGTCCTGGGTTGACAGCGATGGCATGAAGCTCGCCAATGCGCTCGTCGATCGGGTCCCGTGATGCCCCGACGCCGACGAAGCCAGCGATCTCGCCGTCGACTTCGGCGACCGTCCACCGCACGGCATCGTCCATCAGGTCGGTGCCGACGAGGTCGTGGCGCCAGCGCTCGGTTCGTTCAGGGTCGTGGTCGCGATAGCCGAGCAGGTGACCAAATCCGTCGTTCCACGAGTCGATATAGATACGACCGACGTCTTCGGCGTCGTCAGCGCCAGCAGGTCGGAGGGTCAGCACGGGTCGAATCTAGCTGTGGGGCATGATCTAGCACGGCCCGGCTTGGCGATGTCTGGCAGGCTGGCCCGATGCCGTCGACAAACGTGTTGCCCCAAGAGGTCAGCGATGCACTTGAGGTCTGGCTCGCTCATCACGACGACACAGCACCTGGCCTGATCACGGGCCTGTACGTAGTGGGTTCGACTGCTCTGAGCGACTGGCAGACGACGAGTGACATCGACATCGTTGCCCTGATGGACGCCGTCCCGAGCCCGGAACAGGTTGAGCAGTTGCGGCAGGCCAGCGATGGAGCCCGCGATGCTCTCGCCGGCCGCTGCGTCGACGGTCCTCGCCTCGTATGGAGCGACCTCGCCCACGAGCCCCAGCCGCTCATACGAGCGTGGACCCTCGACGGCCAGTTCCACTACGACGACGCCTGCTTCGAGCTCAACCCGGTGGTCTGGTTCACCCTTGCCAGCTACGGAATTGCGGTGCGGGGGCCCGCCGTGGCCGATGTTGTCATCCATACCGATGCCAACGATCGCGTGGCCTTTGTTTCGGACAACACGAGGACCTATTGGCGGTCGGTGGCGACCCAGATTGCGGCCGCTGCGAACGATCCGGCTCGCATGGAGTTCAGCTCTGAAATGACCTCGTGGAGCGTCCTGGGTGTGGCCCGGATGCTTTACACCGCCCGTACGGGTGATGTGACATCGAAGTCCGGCGCGGGAACCTGGATCGCTGCCGTGCTACCACAGCATCGCGAGTTGGTCGATCACGCGCTCGAAGTCAGGCGGGCTGCCCTGGTTGGGAGCGATACCCGGGAGGTTGCGGCAGCAACAGTGGTGTACATGGAAGAGGTCATCGGTCTCATCAATGCCGTCGAGACGCCACTTGCCGGTGGCTGGCAGACCGATGTGCGACGCCGGGGCGAGGTCGTCTTGCGCAGCTCCGGCCCTCAGAGCCCCACCGTCATTGGGTTGCTCGAACACCTCAGCGAACGGGGTTTCGATGCTGCACCTCGCCCCGTTGGAGGAGGTTTCGCCCCGGATGGCCGGGAACAGCTGACCTATGTCGAGGGTCGAAGCCCACAACCCTTGGCGTGGAGCGACGACGCCGTCTGGAAGATCGGATCCCTCGTTCGAGACCTCCACGCCGCCACCGCAGATTTTGAGCCGGGCCCCGACGCCCAGTGGCGGCCGTGGTTTGCCAGAGGGTTGGGTGACGGGCCCAAGGTAATCGGACCCAAGGTAATCGGACATTGCGATCTTGGCCCCTGGAACATCCTTGCCATCGACGAGATGCCGGTTGCCTTCATCGACTGGGACAACGCTGGGCCCGTCGATCCGATATGGGAGCTGGCCCAAGTGGTATGGCTCAACGCCCAGCTTCACGACGACGATGTCGCCGAGCTCAATGACCTCCCTGACGCGCCGACCCGGATCCGCCAGTGCGCCCTGATCCTTGATGGATACAGCCTGTCGCCCGCCGACCGGGACGGTTTCGTCGACAAGATGATCGAGTTTGCCCTGCGCAGCGCGCGCGACGAGGCAATCACCCACGACGTCACCGTGGACACTGCGAGCCCCGCACCTGACGGCTTTCCGACCCTGTGGGGTGTGACCTGGCGGGCCCGGGCCGCGTGCTGGATGCTCGACCATCGGGCCGAACTCGTCCGATCCATCACCTGACCGCAGCCCCATCGGGCACAGTGGTGTGATGCGCGACGCGGGGTTGACCGATCTTCCGGTCGAAGCAGCCATCGGCGAACTCCGTCTCGCGCTGGCCGATCGTGGTATTGCGGTGTTGTCGGCAAGTCCAGGCGCAGGCAAGACGACCGTCGTCCCATTGCGTTTGTTGCACGAATCCTGGTTGGGCACTCAGCAGATTCTGATGCTCGAACCCCGCCGGCTGGCGACGAGGGCTGCAGCCCAGCGGATGGCATCACTTCTGGGCGAGACAGCTGGCGCCACTGTGGGGTATCGCACCAAGACCGACCGCGCTGTTGGCCCCACTACCCGTATTGAGGTCGTGACCGAAGGCATCTTGACTCGGCGGCTGCAACGCGATCCTGAGCTGACGGGTGTGGGGCTCGTCATCTTTGACGAATTCCATGAGCGCAGCCTGCAGGCCGACCTCGGGCTCGCCCTCACCCTCGATGTTCGTGCTGCGCTGCGGCCCGACCTCCGGGTGTTGGTGATGTCGGCAACCCTCGACATCGACCGGGTTGCTGGACTGCTGGGCGACGATGAGCCAGCTCCTGTCGTCGAGGCGAGTGGTCGTACCTTTGCCGTCGACGTCGAGTGGGCTCAGAGCTCTCGGGCCGCAACCGGGCAGGCAGGGTCGATCGAATCGGCGGCCGTGGCCCAGACGCTGATGGCACTCGATCGATTCGACGGTGATGTGCTGGTGTTCATGGCCGGAGCGGCCCAGATTCGCCGAGTCGTGTCGGACTTGCAGAACGCCGTGGCCCGCACCGTCGACATCCGCCCTCTCTTCGGCGCCTTGTCCGCGGCCGAACAAGATGCGGCGCTGCGTCCGAGCCCATCGGGGCGGCGCAAGGTCGTGGTCGCCACCGATATTGCCGAGTCCAGCCTCACGGTGGAAGGAGTCCGCACGGTGGTGGACTCGGGACGACGCCGCGTGATGCGCCACGATCCACGCACGGGCATGGGTCGCCTCACCACGACCAATACGTCCAAGGCATCAGCCGATCAACGATCTGGTCGCGCCGGCCGAGAAGCACCTGGCCAGGCGATTCGGCTGTGGTCAGTGTCTGAACATGCGAGTCGGGCCAGCTACGACCGGCCGGAGGTGCAGCTCGCAGACATCGCCGGGTTCGTGCTCGAAGCGGCCTGTTGGGGGGCCGCCGTGGGCGAGCTCGCCCTGCTCGATCAGCCCGATGAATCGTCACTCGCAACGGCTCGGACCTTGCTGGTCTCGCTCGGTGCCCTTGACCACGCTGGCCGAATCACGCCCAAGGGTCGAACCATGACTGGGTTGCCGTTGCACCCCCGTCTGGCGTCAATGATCGTTGATGCCAACTCGGGCCCCGATGGGTGGTTGGCGTGTGTTGCGGCCGCCATTTTGGAAGCCGGCGACATCATTCGAGGTCGGCCTGACGACGTTCCTGCCGATCTCGGGTTGCGGATTGCATTGGTGGTCGAGCGCGATCGCCACCATCCCCAAGCCGCCGGTCACAACATCGCCCAGGTCCGCAACGACGCCCGAGACCTGGCCCGTCGAGCCAAGATCGACCCACAGAGAGGTGGGGTCGACGTGGGTCGGCTCGGCGCAGTCCTGCTGTCGGCCTACCCAGACCGGGTGGCGCTCAAGCGGTCAGGGCGGGGCCGGTTCCTCATGCGGTCAGGCCAAGGGGCCGCGGTCAGCGAACGAGACACGCTGGCGGGCGAAGAGTGTGTCGTGGTTGCCGACCTCGACGGTGCAGGAGGCGACGCCCGAATCCGGCTGGCCGCCGCGGTCGACCTTTCGGACGTCCTTGAAACGTTCGGCCACCACATCGAGCGTCGCACGTTGACGGTCTGGGACGACCGGCGCGGCGACGTTGTGTCCAAGGCCGAAGAGGTGCTCGATGCTGTGACCTTGAGCTCCGTTGGCCGTCCGGTCGTTGCATCGCCCGCCGTCGCGGCTCTGTTGATCGACGCGGTGCGGGCCAGCGACTTGCAGCTGCTGCGATGGACCGACGCCGCCCGACGGCTCCAATCTCGCATCGAGCTGGCTCGCTCTGCCGGCCGGCTCGATGTCGCCGCCGTGGACGATGACAACCTCGCCGCCGAGATCGACGACTGGCTCGGACCCCTGCTGCACAAGGCAACCTCGGTCGCCGATCTCGCCCACGTCGATCTGGTGGGCGCACTGCTTGGCCGGATTGGATGGCACCGACGAAGCGAACTTGACCGCCTCGTGCCTGAACAATGGTTGTTGCCCAGCGGTCGGATGGCCACGATCGACTACACCCGCGAGCGGCCAACCATCAGCGGGCGGGTGCAGGAGTTCTTCGGAAGCCCGATGACCCCGTCGATCCTCGACGGGGCCGTGCCGTTGACCGTTGAGTTGATGTCGCCTGCCAATCGACCCGTCCAAATCACCGCCGACCTGGCCGGATTCTGGACCGGGTCGTGGCATGACGTTCGCAAAGACATGGCGGGCCGCTATCCCAAACACCGATGGCCCGAAGACCCGACGACCGCCGAGCCGGGAGTCTCGACCCGCCGACCCCGGGCCTAGTTGACCCGGTCGACCGTTCCGCCGACCGCGATTCCGAAGCGGTCGAAGTCGTTGGCCAGATCGAGCCCACCGCCATAGTGCTGGCGAACCTCATCGACGAGGGCCGGGATGGTTGGCGGTTCGCCAACGGACGCATGCCGAGCGCTGAAATGGGTCAGGATCAGGTGACGGGTCGCGTGTCGTTGGGCCGCACGTGCAACCCGGGCACCGGTGCTGTGGCCGTGGTCGTCGCCGATTCGGGCCACGTCGGCTTCGGTGAAGGTCGCCTCGTGGACCACAAGATCGACCGGCCCGGTGGTCGCGAGCAGCGACTCAGGGTCGCTGTTGTCGCCCGCGATCACGATGCGCCGTCCCGGTTGTGGGGGTCCAACCACGGCGTCGGGCTCGACGACGCGACCGTCGGCCAGCGTGACGCTCTGTCCCCGTTTGAGCCGGCCGAAGAGCGGCCCGGCCCCAACACCAAGCTCGGCGGCCGCGTGCGGGTCGAACACACCTGGCCGCTCGGCTTCGCAGATCAGCCACGCAAAGCTCTGCACCCGATGGGTGAGTTCGATGGCATCAACGGTCTGGTGCTCGTCAGCATGAACCCTGCGACTGGAGTCGATCTCGATGTAGTCGACCTCATAGGTCAAGAACGTGCTCGACGCGTCCAGCACCGTGTTGACCATGTGCTCGATGCCGGGTGGGCCAACAATCGTCAACGGTGTCGCGGCCCGCTCCATCGAACGCGAACCCAGCAATCCGAACAGGCCAAAGCAGTGGTCGCCATGGAGGTGCGAGATGAAGATGCGGCGCAACTTCGACAGTGACAACGAGGTTCGCATCAGCTGATGCTGGGTTGCTTCGCCGCAGTCGAACAGGTCCCACGAGCCGCCATCGCGCAACGCCACTGCGGCGACGTTTCGTTCGTTGGTCGGAGCCCCAGCCGAGGTGCCGAGAAACGTCAGTTCCATCGGCGCTTCCTATCACGACCAGGCGGGACTGCAAGACTGGGCGGGTGCGCGTTCTGGCCCTCGACGTTGACGGTGTCCTGCTCGATCCCAATCGAGGTGGTGCTGGCCCCTGGAATACAGACCTCGACGACCGCTTCGGCATCTCGCCAACCGATCTCCAAGCCGCGTTCTTCGCCCGGTCATGGACAGATGTCATTGTCGGCCGACTCGACGTCGAGACTGCGCTCGGCGATGCACTGACCCGTCTGGGATCGCCTGCGTCCACCGAGGCTGTCTTGGACTGGTGGTTCGAGGCTGATTTCTGGGTGGTCGAGTCGACGGTCGACCTGGCCAGGCGGGCGATCGACGCCGGGATCGCCGTGGTTCTGGCCACCAATCAGGAGCACCGTCGGGCGGCCTACCTTCAACATCGATTCGGAGCCATGTTCGCCCTCACCGACGTGTACTACTCGGCGGGGCTGGGATTCCAGAAGCATGAACCGGCGTTCTTCACACTCGCGACCCAGCGCTTGGACGTGCCACCGGAGGACATCGTGTTCGTCGACGACCAGCTCCACAATGTTCACGAGGCCCGCCGGGCCGGCTGGTCGGCCGTTCATGCTGAAACACTGTCTCCCGCTGAAACACTGTCTCCCGCTGAAACACTGTCTCCCGCGAGCCACTGGCAGGCCGACGTCGCCGCACTCCTCGGCCTGTAGCGCAGACGGGGCCTATGGGGTGGCCAGGCGGGCGAAACCGCCGTCGGAGTCGATGACCTGGCCGGTCAGCCAGCCGCCCTCGTCGGACAGCAGGAAGCGAACCAGATTGGCGGCATCGCTCGGGAGCGACACCCGGCCGATCGGCGTGGCGGCCGTGAGCCGAGCGAGTAATTCGGGGCTCATCCATCCCGTATCGGTGGGCCCTGGGTTGATGGCGTTGACCGTGATGCCGAGCGGTGCTAGTTCGGCCGCGATCGACAGGGTCATCCAATGCACGGCCCCCTTCGACATGGCGTAGGCAACCGAACCCGTCAGTGGGGGACCGCTCAGGAAGCTCACGATTCGGCCAGGACCAAGATCAGCTGAGTACCGGGTCGCGAACTGTTGGCACAGCAGATACGTCGACCGGACATTGATGGCCATGTGACGATCGAGTTCGGGCCCGTCGATGTCGAAGATGCCGCCGCCGGGGTCGTGGGTGTGCACATTGACGAGGGCTCGTACGGGCCCAAACGCGGCCTCTGCGGCATCGAATACTGTCGCCGCGGCAGCCGGGTCGGCCATATCTGCCTCGATGCCCTGGGCCCCGGTGTCGGTGAGGAGTTCGGCGACCTCGGTGGGGTTGGAGCCCCAGGTCATCGACTCGTCATAGGGCGTCCACCAGGTGGTGAACACCTTCCAACCAGCGGCGGTCAGCGACCGTACGACCTCAGACCCGATGCCGATCCGGCGACTCGCACCGGTGACAATAACGACGCCTCGACGATCGGCTGGAGCTGTGGTCATGCAGCGACGATAGGTGAACGGCCGTCCCCGGACGTTGGAATTACCGCAGCGCGATGCGCCCGGTGCCTGAGGCGGTGGAACCGACGGCCGCGGCCTGATGTCCGCTGGCAGCGAGCGACGTGAGCACGGTTGCGGCCTCGCCTGGGTCGACGCCGAAGATCAGTCCGCCCGAGGTCTGAGCATCGGCGAGCAACAGCTTTGTCAGCTCGCTGTGAGTTCCGACATCGATGCGATCGTCGATCCAGGTCAGGTTGCGCCGCGTGCCGCCCGGGATCATTCCCTCGGTCGCGAGATCGACAGCTCCGGGCAAGAACGGGATCGCGTCGACCTCGAGGCGAACATCGACCGCCGATTCGAGGGCCATGCGGCCGAGATGCCCGAGCAACCCAAACCCGGTGACGTCGGTGCAGCCCGTCGCTCCCGCCGCGAGGGCGGCCCGCGAGGCCAGACCGTTCAGGCGGGTCATCGACTCGATCGCGGCCGCCGCGACGTCAGGTGATGCCACATCGTTCTTGATGGCTGTGGTCACGACCCCAACACCGAGCGGCTTGGTCAAGATGAGGGTCTGACCAGCCAACAGCCCGGCGTTGGTGAGGATGCGGTCCGGGTGGACTTCGCCAACCACACACATGCCGTATTTGGGCTCGGGGTCGTCGATGGTGTGACCACCAGCAACGATGAAGCCGCCTGCGAGCGCAATGTCGTTTCCGCCAGCCAGCACCTCGCCCAGCATGTCGGTGGAGAGAGCGTCGGTGTTCCAGCCCACCAGGTTCAGCGCCAGCATGGGCGTGGCACCCATGGCATAGATATCCGACACGCTGTTTGCGGCCGCGACCCGACCCCACGCCCGGGCATCGTCGACCACGGGGGTGATGAAGTCCGCCGTCAGTACGAGGGCGCGCTCGTTCGACAGCTGCCAGACGGCCGCATCGTCACCAGTGTCGGTGCCGACCAGCAGCTTGGAGCTGGTGCCAGGGGTCAATTGGCGCACCACGTGCGCCAGCTCGCCGGGAGCGAGCTTGCAGCCTCAACCAGCGCCGTGACTGAACTGGGTCAGCCGGGGCCTGGAGGCATGATTGCTCGCAGTCGATTCGGACATGGCGACGACGCTACCGCCTCAGTAGCCGTGGCCAGCAGCGCTGGCCCGCTAGCCGACCGTGATCGCAGCCATCTGCTGGTGGACATGCTCCAGCACGGTCACCGGCGGCCATCGGTGAGGTCCGCCGATCGGCTCAGGAAGCGGCTCGACGACAGCATGCGCGTCGGCCTCCATGAACAGCACGAGCGATAGCCGCTCAGTAGTTGCCTCTTCAGGTGACGGTGCCAGCACCCGGTGCTTGTTTGACAGATATCGGCCTCCGGTCCAGCGGTGCAGAAGGTCGCCGATGTTGACGGTGAGCGAACCCGGCACGTAGGGCGCGTCGACCCAGTCGCCAGACGGCGTTTGGACTTGGAGCCCACTGCCGGCTTCGTGGCGATCGAGCACGGTGATGGTTCCGAAGTCGGTGTGGGGTCCAATGCGGTATTGGCCTGGAGCGGCGGGCCCGGCCTGGTCGCGCGACGGATAGAACGCGACGAGCAGGCTGTAAATGGCGTCGTGGCAGTGCTTGGTGAACGTGTCGCCTTCGGCGCCGAGCGCGAGCGCTACGAGTTCGAGCAGCTCGATACACAACGCGTAGGACTGGGACATGAACTCCTCAACCGCAGGCTCAAGGCCTGGAATCTCCGTCGGGAAACGGTTGACGCAAGGGATCAGGCCCGCCGCGCTGATTGTCTGCGCGCCTGGCGTATTCGGGCCGAAGTACAACGACTCCTTCAGATCGGGTGGCGATTCCTCACCGCTCGCGTACGCGTTGGCCTCGCCTCCCAGCGGCAGCCACCCCGGAAGACCCGGCGCGCCCACATACCGGCGCTTGACGGCATCGTCAAGATCAAAAAATGAGCGGCACCGGGTCCTGACGTTGTCGGCCACGACGCCGTCGATGCCGTGACCCACGATCAACATGAACCCCGACGTGGTCAGAGCATGATCGACGGCGGCCAGCACATCGGCTCGTTCGCGGGCGGAACCGGACCGCCACAGAGCCAGGTCGATGACGGGAATATCAGCAGCCATTGCGTCGAGGTCCTACTTCGGTGCGGCGAACAGGCACATGGCCAAGGGCGGAACCGTCACGGTGATCGAATGGTCATAGCCATGAGACGCCTCGTCTTGAGCGCCGACTGCCCGATTGAGCAGCCCGCTTCCGCCGTAGGCCAAGTCGTCGCTGTTGAGCATCTCTAGCCAGGTGCCCGCCCGCGGTATCCCGATGCGGTAGTCGTGACGGGGTACCGGCGTGAAGTTGCACACGACGAGTACCGAACGCTCGCCGGGCGCATGCCTCATGAATGCCACCACGCTGTTTTCGGCGTCGTCTCCAATGATCCAGGAGAACCCCGACGGCGACGCATCGACTCGATGCAGGCTGGGCTCTGATCGATACACCCGGTTGAGCGCGCCAACCCAGTCGAGTACCCCTGAGTGTCCCGAATGCTGCAACAGCCCCCATGGCAACTCGCGTTCGTGGTCCCACTCGTACGGGTCGCCAAACTCCGAACCCATGAACATCAGCTTCTTGCCTGGGATGCCGTACTGGTAACCAAACAGGAGCCTGAGGCCTGCGAACTGTTGCCACCGATCGCCCGGCTGACGATCGAGCAGCGAGCCCTTGCCGTGCACCACCTCGTCGTGGGACAACGGCAACATGAAGTGCTCGTTGAACGCATACACCATCCGGAACGTCAGCTCGTTGTGGTGCCAGCGCCGGTGGATTGGATCTTCGCTGATGTAGCCCAGGGTGTCGTTCATCCAACCCATGTCCCACTTGAGGCCAAACCCCAGCCCGCCACCATCGGTTGGCTGGGTGACGCCTGGCCATGCCGTCGATTCCTCGGCGATGGTCATGGCGTCGGGATGGTGCAGATAGATCCGTCGGTTCAGTTCTTGCAGGAAGCTGATCGCACCAAGATTCTCGTTGCTGCCATATTCGTTTGGAATCCACTCGCCTTCGTTGCGGGAGTAGTCGCGATACAGCATCGACGCGACAGCATCGACCCGGATTCCGTCGGCGTGATAGCGCTCCATCCAGAACCGGGCGCTCGACAACAAGAAGCTGCGGACCTCATGTCGGTCGTAGTTGAAGATGCCGCTTTTCCAGTCTGGGTGGAAACCCATACGAGGATCGGCGTGCTCGTAGAGGTGCGAACCGTCGAACTGGGCCAGACCGTGGGCATCGTTGGGGAAGTGGCTGGGTACCCAGTCCAAGATGACCCCGTAGCCCCGCTGGTGCAGCAGGTCGATCATGAACATCAGATCCTGCGGCCGGCCGTAGCGGGCCGTAGCGGCGAAGTAGCCGGTGGTTTGATAGCCCCACGATCCGTAGAACGGATGCTCCATGACGGGTAACAGTTCGACATGGGTGAACTGGGTGCGGTCGAGATAGTCGGCGAGCTGCGCCGCGATCGCGCGATAGCCGCCCGGTTCGTATCGCCACGACCCAAGATGGAGCTCATAGACCGAGATTGGCGCGTCCTGGGCGTTGCGGTCGCCACGGCTCGACATCCAAGCCGAGTCGCCCCATTCATAGGTCAGGTCGGCAATCCGAGAAGCGGTTGCTGGTGGTTCCTCGGTCGAGAACCCGACTGGGTCGGCCTTGTCCAGGACCGCCCCATCGGCGGTGATGATCCGATATTTGTACCGATCGCCCGCCGATGCTCCTGAGATTCGGCCCGACCAGATGCCAGCGTCAGATCCGGTGAGCGGCGACGCGTCGCCGTCCCACTCGTTGAAGTCGCCGATCACCGACACCGAGCGAGCCGCAGGCGCCCACACCCGGAACGTGCAGCCGCGTTCGTCGACCTGGGCGCCCAACAAATGGGACAACCCATCGTGTGTTCCCTCCGAAAACCGCCACAGGTCATTGCCGTTGAGGGGGTCAGCGGGATGAATTTCGGACTCTTTCGGCATCGGGCCACAATATGGGGCAATGTGGGGAGATGCTTGAGGTTGTTTCCCGCCCGAAAGTTCTGAGCATCGTCCTTGCCGGCGGTGAAGGCAAACGGTTGGCACCGCTCACGCTCGACCGAGCCAAGCCAGCGGTGCCGTTCGGCGGCCACTATCGCCTCATCGACTTTCCGTTGTCGAACCTTGCCAACGGGGGATATCGCAAGATTGTGGTGCTCACCCAGTACAAGAGCCACAGCCTCGACGTCCACCTGTCGAGGACGTGGCGGCTGAGCACTCTCCTTGGCAACTATGTGACGTCGGTGCCTGCCCAGATGCGCCAGGGGCCCCGATGGTTCCTCGGGTCGGCCGACGCCATCTATCAGAACCTCAACCTGCTCGAAGATGAGCGGCCCGACTATGTCTTTGTGTTTGGTGCCGACCACATCTACCGGATCGATCCACGCCAGATGCTCGACCACCACATCGCCACCGGCGCTGGTGTGACTGTTGCCGGCATTCGGGTTCGCAAAGACGAGTCCGACCAGTTCGGCATCATCTCGGCCCCCTCCGGAACCAAGATCGACTCCTTCATCGAAAAGCCGGCCCCAGACTCCATCGATGGGCTCGCTGACAACCCCAACGAGGTCCTGGCCTCGATGGGCAACTATGTGTTCAGCACCAAGGCACTCGTCAACTTGTTGCACGAGAACCAGTCCCGACCCGGTACTCGCCACGACATCGGCGGCGACCTGATTCCGATGATGGTCGGCAAGGGCGACGCCCACGTCTATGACTTCACGAACAATGTGGTTCCCGGCCAAGAGACCCAGGAGCACTACTGGCGCGACGTCGGCACCCTTGACAGCTACTACGACGCCCACATGGATCTCATCGACGACTATCCGGCGTTCGACCTCTACAACGCTGAATGGCCGATCTACACCTTGGGCCGCACCTCGCCGCCCGCCAAGATCGTCAGCAGCGGGATCCACGGCGAGTCGTCAGTGCGCCGCTCATTGCTCAGCAATGGCGTCGTCGTGGCCGGAGCCAAGGTGCGCGACTCGGTCCTGTCCCCCGGAGTGCGGGTCGAGGGTGGAGCCAAGGTCGGCAACTCGATCTTGCTCGACGGAGTTGTCATTGGCGAAGGTGCCCAGGTCCGCCACGCAGTGCTCGACAAGAACGTGGTGGTGCCGCCGGGAGCGCGTATTGGCTACGACGAAGAATTCGACCGAGCGAACTACACCGTGTCAGACAACGGTGTCGTGGTGATCGCCAAGGGCGGCCGCGTCAACTGGTCGAGCTGATCTGGCGGTACAGGTCGATGTGGGTAGAGGCAGGTCCTGCCCAGGACCAGTCAGTGGTCATGCCGCGGGTCTGCATCGCTGCTTTGCGACCGGCGTGGCGCACGCCGCGAACCCCACGATGGATGGCATCGACGACGCCTACCGCGTCAACCGTGGACGACACGAAACCGGTGCCGGTCGAGCGGTGCACATCTGCGTCGATCACTGTGTCGTGGAGGCCGCCAACGTCGGTGACGATTGGCAAACAGCCATAGGCCATGGCTTGCATTTGGGCCAGACCGCACGGCTCAAAACGGCTGGGCATCAAGAACAAATCTGATCCGGCGAAGAGCCGATGAGCCAGCGGTTCGTCGTAGCCGTCGTAGAACCAGATCGTGTCGGGATGGGCTGCTGCGGCCGCGGCCAGTTCCTCGCTGAGCCATGGCGAACCGGCGCCGAGAATGGCCAATCGAGCCGGGACAGTTGGCAAGAATCGGGTGGCTTCCAGGGCAAGGTCGATGCCCTTTTGTTCGACCAGGCGGCTGACCACCCCGATGATCGGCACATTGTTGTCAGCCCAGCCGATCTCTTCGGCTAGGGCGGTTCGGCACGCCACCCTGCCGGTGCGGTCGTCGGCTGAAAAGTGGGCTGCGATGTGAGGATCGCTTTCAGGGTTCCACACCGACACATCGATGCCGTTGCGGATGCCCACCAACCGGTCACCCAAGCTGGCCAAGCGGGCGTGTAACCCCATGCCCGACTCTTGGGTGACGATTTCGGCCGCATAGTTCGGGCTCACTGCCACGACCCGGTCGACCAGTTCGATCGCGCCAGCGAGCGGATTCGCAGCGTCGTACCACGCAAAGCGGTGGGCATCGCGGGTCACCAGATCGAGCCAGCCCCGGTTCATGACGCCCTGGTAGCCCAAGGTGTGGATCGTCAACACCGTCGGGATCCGGGTTGTCATCAGGCCCACCGCGGCGGCGGTGTGCCAGTCGTTGAGATGGACGACGTCGGGTGTGGTCGCATCGGCGAGGGCCGCAACGACGGCCGAGAACGCCATGAACCGGCGGTCGTTGTCGGGCCACCCTTCGCCGTTGTTGTCGACATAGGGATGGGGGCGATCCATGCCAGGGACGTGCACGAGGATCAGGTCGCCGACGACCTTGTGGTTGCCCCGTCGGATGCGAACGTCGCCGATCCAGGCCGGCGTGTCAACGAGGATCTGGCTCTGGTTGTCCAGCTCGACGCCGCCGTAATCGGGCAACACAAGGTCGATCTCAAGGCCCTCGGCCCGCAGCGCCTTGACCAGACCCGCCGCGGCCTCGGCGAGACCGCCAACGCGTGCCACCGGCGTGAGCTCAGCGGTCGCAAACAGAACCTTCATGCTTCACCTGACTTGAGTCGTCGCAGCAGCACCACCGACCAGGCTCCAATCTCCCACTTTTCGTTGCTGGAAATCTCAGCGCCGCGATCGTGATCGGTGGACGTGTCGACCTCGACCACCCATTGCGACCCGCCCAGGCCGGTTGGCACGACAAAGGTGATCGGCTCACGGTGAGCATTGAAGAACGCGAGGAAACTGTCGTCGACAATACGTTCGCCATGCGGGCCGGTGGCAGTAATCGACTCGCCGTTCAAGAACACAGCCAACGATCGGGCATAGCCAACTGACCAGTCTTCGTCGGTCATCTCCGAGCCGTCAGGTCGGTACCAGCCCATGTCGTGCACTTCGGCACCGTGGATGGGTCGGCCCTCAAACCACCGGCGGCGGCGAAACACCGGGTGCCTCGCTCGCAGACGAATCAGGCGTCGAACAAACGCGAGCAGTTCGGTGTCAGCCCCGGCCCAGTCGATCCACGAGACCTCGTTGTCTTGGGCATAGGAGTTGTTGTTGCCACCTTGGGTGCGGCCGAGTTCGTCGCCCGCAAGCAGCATCGGGACTCCTTGTGACAAGAACAAGGTTGCGAGCATCGAACGACGCCTCGTCGCCCGGACCTCATTGATCTCCGGATCGTCGGTTGGACCCTCGATGCCGGAGTTCCATGACCGATTGTGAGACTCGCCGTCGCGGTTGTCTTCGTTGTTGGCTTCGTTGTGTTTGTGGTCATATGACACCAGGTCGGTCAGGGTGAAACCGTCGTGGGCGGTGATGAAATTGATGCTCGCTGATGGGTTGCGGCCCGACCACGCATACAGGTCTGAGCTCCCGGTGAACCGTGACGCAAAGTCGGCCAACGACTGGTCCGCGCTGCGCCAGTAGTCCCGCACACCATCTCGGTACTTACCGTTCCACTCCGACCACAAGGGCGGAAAGTTGCCGACCTGATAGCCGCCAGCGCCGACATCCCACGGTTCGGCGATGAGCTTGACCCCATTGATCACCGGGTCCTGGTGGATGAGGTCAAAAAACGAGGACAAGCGATCGACTTCGTGCAGGCCACGGGCGAGTGCTGCGGCCAGATCGAACCGGAACCCGTCGACATGCATGTCGAGAATCCAGTACCGCAGGCTGTCCATCATCAGCTGAAGCGTCTGGGAGTGCCGCATGTTCAAGCTGTTGCCGGTACCGGTGAAGTCGACGTAGTAGCGCTGATCGTCTGGGTTCAGGCGGTAATAGGCCCGGTTGTCGAACCCCTTGAGCGACAACAACGGCCCGAGGTGATTGCCTTCGGTGGTGTGGTTGTAGACCACATCCAAAATGACCTCGATGCCGACGGAGTGGAAGGCCTTGACCATTGCCTTGAATTCCGACACTTGCTGGCCCTGATCGCCGCTCGACGAATAGGGCCCGTGGGGCGACAAGAACGCCAGGGTGTTGTAGCCCCAGTAGTTCGTGAGGCCCCGCTGAACCACGGTGTGTTCGGACAAGAAATGGTGCACCGGCATGAGTTCAATAGCGGTGATGCCGAGATCGACGAGGTGGTCGAGGATTGAGGGGCATGCCATGCCGGCGTAGGTGCCGCGGAGTTCCTCGGGCACGTCGGGGTGGATGATGGACATACCCCGGACGTGGGCCTCGTAGATGACGCTCTCGTGGAGGGGAACATTTGGCCGGACGTCGTCGCCCCAGTCGAAGGCAGGATCGATGACGACACATTTGGGCATGAACGGGGCGCTGTCGCGCGTGTCAGGAATGTCGAGTGCGTCAGGACGGTGCCCGTAGACCTCGTCGCCCCACTGGATCTCGCCCGTCACCGACTTTGCGTAGGGATCGACGAGCAGCTTGGCCGGGTTGCACCGATTCCCAGCAGCAGGGTCCCATGGGCCGTGTACCCGAAACCCGTACTTCTGCCCAGCCGTGATGCCCGGAAGGAATCCGTGATGCACGAACGCGGTGACCTCAGGCAGGCGAAACCGGGTCTCGATGTTGTTGTCGTCGAACAGGCAGACTTCGATGTAGTCGGCTACTTCTGAATACACCGAGAAGTTCACCCCCTCGTCGCTGAGCGTGGCGCCGAGGGGGTACATGTTGCCGGGCCAGATGATCATCCGGTGACGTCGTTCAGCGCTGGGCGGTACAGCTCGCGCTCATAGTCGGCGACCATACGACCAGCAGTGACGAGTGGTCCGAGGCTCCTCCAGTTGTCCCTCATGCGCTCAAGCCATGCCGTCGACCACGGGGTGCCGTCGGCGAAGTACTCCGCTGCGATCTTGTTGGTCAAGATATCCAGTGCCGCTGCTGATTCGGCTCGGTCGCGTGTGGCGGGGTCGGTCGAGTCGCTGTCGGGGATGGTCCAACCATTGCGGCCGTCGGCCATCTCGTCCCACCATCCATCGCTGATCGAGCAGTTCAGGCCGCCGTTGAGCGCCGACTTCTCGCCGCTGGTTCCGGACGCCTCGTGGGGTCGGATCGGGTTGTTGAGCCACACATCGCATCCCGCGTACATCGCCTGGGCGACGGCCACGTCGTAGTCGGGGATGAACGTGAAGCGGTCGTTCGCGGCCGACGTTTTGCCATAGGCCAGCACGTCTGCAAGCACGGCCTTGCCCTCGTTGTCGGCAGGGTGGGCTTTGCCCGCAAAAACGAAATGCACCGGGCGGTCATCGCTGGCCAACAAGGCGCCAAGCGCCTCGGGGTGCTGGAGCAAAAGGTTTGCCCGCTTGTACGTCGCAAATCGCCGGGCAAAGCCAACGATGAGGGCGTCGGGGTCAATCGTGTCGCCGGTGCGTTCGGCGACGAGTTCGGCCAGCTCGACGGAACCGGCTCGGCGCAGCGCCCGGATGGTGTCGTCGTCAAGGGCCGACACATTGGCCCACGCCGCGGCGTCGCCGTTCTCCCAACCAGCTCCGAGCCGCTCGTCGAACGCGTCTTGGAGCCGGGGCATGGTCCAGGTTCTGGCATGGATCCCGTTGGTAATCGACCCAATCGCATCGGCGCCGTCGACGCCTGCGAACAGGTCGCGGCTGACCTCGCCGTGCAACTTGGACACACCGTTGGCTCGCTTGGACGCCTTCAAGCACAGGGCGGCCATATTGAACGCGGCGATCGGGTCGGTTGGGTCGGTTCCGAGCTCGAGGACCTCGTCGATGGTCACCCCCCACCGCTTCGCCCACGGCGCAAGGTGTCCTGCAGCGAGGGCTGGTTCGAAGCGGTCGATACCTGCGGGAACTGGTGTGTGGGTCGTGAAGACCAAGCGTGGCCTGATGGTCTCGAGGGCTTCAGTGAGCGTGGCACCTGCCGCGATCTCGCGATCGAGCAGGTCGAAGATCAAGAAGCCGGCGTGACCCTCGTTGAGGTGGCGCACAGGAGCATCCCACCCCATGGCTGCCAGCGCACGGGAGCCGCCAACGCCCAGAATGAGTTCCTGTTCGATGCGGTGTTGGCGATCGCCGCTGTACAGGCGATCGGTGATGGCCCGATGCGTCGCGGAGTTCGATGCAACATCGGTGTCGAGCAACAGCAGCGAGATGCGCCCGACATCGAAACGCCACACGTGGGCCGTGACGTCAGCGTCCGCAATCGGGACGGTCACCTCGATGCCAGTGTCGTAGCAACCAAGGTCGGCTGGTTCGTATGTTTCGTAGCGCTCGCCCTGACGTCCGCCGTCGACTGACTGGCGGAAGAACCCGCCTCGGTAGAACAGGCCAACACCGCACAACGAGATGCCAAGGTCGCTCGCTGACTTCATATGGTCGCCTGCGAGGATGCCGAGACCGCCGGAGTACTGGGGCACGAGCTCGCTCACCCCGAACTCGGGCGAGAAGTACGCCACGTCAGGGTTGTGTGGCCTGCTCGCGGTGAGTGCGGCGAGGGCTTCCGCGTGGGCCGCGATGCGGTCGCAAAAATCGGCATCATCGGCCAAGGTCTGGACCTCGGCGGCGCTGAGTTCGCGGGCAAGAGCCGCAGGATGACGTTCGGCGTCGAAGTTCGGCAGCTCGTTGAACAGCGCTCTGGCCGACTCGTTCCAGCTCCACTGATGGTTCGAGGCGAGGGCCCCGAGCCGTTCGATCATGTCGGAAGGGTTCACTTCGTGACCTGCGTATCCATAGACGAAATATCAACTTTACCGTCGAATGGCAGACCGATCGGCGTGTGGCTGACAGTCTTGGTTCATGACGTTTCAGAAGTCTGTGGCCGCGGCCCAGAGTTGGTCCCAGCAGCACCTTCCGACACGAGCCGAAGCCCGCGCCACGATTCCCGCGTGGTGCTTTGAGCGACGCCTCGGCCGGTCGTTGTGGTCGGTTGCGTTGTCGGTTGTGTTGACAGCTGCCATCGGCGTCGCTGCGTACGCGTTCATTCCCATGACCTGGCAGTGGTTGCCTGCCTGGTTTGTGTACGCGTTCGTCTGTGGAACTGTGGCCACCGGAGTGTGGGTGATTGCCCACGAGTGTGGTCACCGGGCGCTGGCTGAGAGCACCAAGGTGCAAGATGCCATTGGTTTCGTGCTGCACTCATCACTGCTTGTGCCGTACTTCTCTTGGCAACGCAGCCACGCGATTCACCACGCGAAGACCAACCACCTGTCCGAAGGCGAAACCCATGTGCCGCGCCGCGCCGACAGCGCACCCGGACGCCGCACGACCGCGGTTCGCGCCCGGCTCGGGCGCCGGCTGTTTGGCGGCTTCACCCTCGTGTCGAGGCTCCTCTTTGGGTGGCCGCTGTACCTGATTGCTGGGCTCACCGGAGGCCCCGAACGCGGCGTCACCAACCACTTTTGGCCCCAGGCTCCGTTCTCTGGTGCCTTGTTCCCCAAGGCGTGGCGCGGCCGGGTTCGTTGGTCGTCGGTCGGTGTGTTGGCAGTCGTGGCGCTGCTCGCTTTGTGGGCGTTCGCTGCGGGAAGCGTGTTCCCAGTGCTGGTGTTGTACGTCGGTCCCTATCTCGTCGTCCACGCCTGGGTGGTCGCCTACACCTGGTTGCAGCACACCGACGTCGACATCCCTCACCATGAGGGCGAAGAGTGGTCGTTCGTCCGAGGCGTGTTCAACACCGTCGACCGCCCCTATGGTCGGCTCGTCGACTTCTTGCATCACCGTATTGGCACCACCCACGTGGCCCATCACCTCGATGCTCGGATCCCGCATTACAACGCCCGGGCCGCTACCCGAGCTCTCGCTGCGGCGTTTCCGGATCTGTATCGGTTCGACCCGACGTCGCCCCGTCGTGCGTTGTGGCGGGTTGCCACCGAGTGCCATGTGGTCGAGCGGGCGCCGGACGGTTGGCGTTACAGCTCGTAATGCAAGAAAATGCGTGATGCACAAAAGTGACAGTCATGACTGATCCCGTCGGTTGGGGCGACTGCGATCGCAACGACCCCGAAGTCGTTGCTCTGAGGGAGTACCTGCAGGCCAACAATGGGATCAGGGGTCTCGAGATCGTCGATCCGAGCGAGGTCGAACGCGCCACCCGGATTTTTCGCCGCGACGGTTTCGTCGTGGTCGCCAACGCCTTGGCCCCGGATCAGCTTGCGGCGCTCAAGGCTGCCTCTGACCGGCTGGTACGCGACATCGTCGCCCTCGACCCTGGCTACACCGGCAACCGCGGATCACACCGGTACTCCTTTGGTGCCGCCAGCATCAACAAGAGCCAGATGCACCTGCCCGAGTGGCAGATGCTCATCGACTTGCCGACCATCACACCGATCTTGACCTCGATCTGGGAATCGGATCAGTACATGCTCCGGTATGGCAGCGGCGACTTCTGCCTGCCGGGTGCCGTCGGGTACCAGCCTCTGCATTCGGACATGCGCGACACCATCGATGCCCAGACCACGCCGTTCAGTTCGTTCCGTGACACGAGGGGACATGTCTCGATTCGAGATATCTCCTGTCCGTACATCGCGGTCAACTTCTTGATGGTCGACGCCACTGCGATCAATGGCTCGACCCGCCAGATCCCTGGCACCCAGAACTCTCGCGAGCCCTTCCCGACCCGTCGAGAAGAGCCCGAATGGATGAAGCTGAGCACCGTGTGTCCGGCTCCCGCAGGGTCGGCCATGATTCGCGACGTGCGGGCGTGGCACGGCGGCACGCCGAACCTCTCCGATGAGGTTCGAGCCATCCCTAACGTCGAGTTCTACGCACCGTGGTTCCGCGAACCCATCGAGCCATGTATTCCATGGGCTGACTACCAAAAACTGTCCGACCACGCCAAGAAGGTCGCCCGGTTCAGCGCCCTTGACTCAAGCGAGATCCTGGTAACTGGTCTGCAACTGGGAGCAACCCCGATTGGACACCAAAAGACCTTGGGCCGGCCCGCACCAGTCGATGACTGACAGCTCACGACTCACGGCCCGCGGCTAGGCCCGAGCGGCCTCGGTGACCCAGTCCCACAGCGCCTGGCGGCGTTCAGGAGTGTCGCTGCGGCTGGTCGTAGGCAATTTGTGGATCGCACGGACCTTGCGGTCGAGCCAGAACGTGCCGCTCTTGGCCGCCGAGGCGTCATCGGTCGACAACAGCCAGACGAGCGTGTCGACACCTTCGTGTGGCGTGCGAAGCAGGGGGCCAAGGACCTTGCCGAACGCTGGCAACGACTCTTCGACGCCAGGCGTGTCGGCCCAACCCGGATGCATGGATTGGAATCTCACCCCTTCGGCCTCGGGGCGCTTCGCCCACATCTCGTTGAGGGTCACCTGGGCTCGCTTCGCCAGCGCGTACTGCTGTGAGCCGTTGTATGTATTGGGTGGCATCTGCAAACCGCTCACCGACAAACGGGCCGCGTACATTCCCCCCGATGACATGGTGACGACCTGCCCATCTGGCGCGGCCTGAAGCGGACCAAGCAGCGCCGTCGTCAAGATGTGTGGAGCAACCACTTGGACGGCAACCGTGAGTTCCATCCCGACGCTGTTCTCGCGCCGATGGTTGAACAGCGAGCCTGCGTTGTGGACGAGAGCATCGATGATCGGATGATTCGACGCCACCTCGGAACCAACTGCCCGAACCCGATCGTGATCGCCGAGGTCACACACATATGGGTACATCTGGCCCGATCCGAGGACGTCGAGTTCGGCCTCCAGCTCGGTGAGCTTCGATTCGGATCTCGCAATCAAGATGAGCGATGCGTTCATCGACGCGAGTTCGCGAGCCGCCTGGGCCCCGAGACCCGAGGTAGGGCCAGTGATGGCGATGAGATGGCCCGCGAGGTCGGTGTTGGCGGGGTCGTCCCAGTCGGCGAGTTGTCGCCGGGCGAGATACCCGAGCTTGGTGAAGCTGGTCACGATCGGGATCTCGATGAGCCGGTCAGCCACGTTCCGCACGGTCATGAACGTCTTGGCCTTGTTGTGATGGACATGGCTCCACCTCAGCACACCACTGGGTTGAGGGTGCATCCCCATGCTCATGAACTCCTCACATCTTGTTCAAGAACGTCTTACCTATGGGCCTCAGAGTGATCTTCATCAACCACCGCACCGGACAGCCCGGGCGGTCACACCAGGAGAACATCATGAACAAGAAGATCCTTGCAGCGCTCAGCATCCCGGGCCTGATCCTCGGGGGCGCCGCTGTTGCTGGCGCCCAGACCGACGGCACCGCCACCGGCACCGACGCCGACAACACCGCCACTGTCGAAAAAGCACCAGCTGCAGAGCGCGGCCACCGAGGTGGTGCCGGCAAGTTTGCAGAGGCACTCGGTATCGACGCTGCTGAACTTCGCACCGCCATCCAATCCGGCTCGACGATCGCTGAGATCGCAGCCGACAACGGCATCGACATTGATTCGGTCATCGCTGACATGGTCGCCGAGGCCGACACCCGAGTCGCTGCCAATCCCGACAGCGAACGGGCCCAGAACTTCGACGCCGCTGCTCTCACCGAACGACTCACGTCGATGGTGAACGGTGAAATCGACCTCGCTGATCGAGGCCAGCGCGGCGACAAAGCTGGCTTTGGCGAGACCGTGGCTGAAGCCCTTGGTCTCGAACAGTCCGAGATCCGTGAAGCGGTCCAGTCCGGTCAGACCATCGCCGACCTGGCTGAGGCTCAGGGTGTCGACCTCGACGTCATCGTCGACCAGATCGTGGCTGCTGCCCAGGCTCGAGTTGATGCCAAGCTGGCCGAAGATCCCACCGCCGAGCGAGCCTTGGCCTTCGACGCGGCAGAGCTTGAGCAGAAGGTGACCGATCGTCTCAACGGTGAGGGCGAGCGCTCGGAGCGTGGGGATCGTGGCAGCCAAGGCGGCCGCGGTGGTGCTCGTGGTGGTGCGCCGGCAGCCGACGCTGAGGCTGCTGCTTGAGCCACATATCGCCCAGCCCCGTGCCGGTCCTGCTCGATCGTTCGAGCACGGACCGGCTTGTGGCCGTTGTGGGCTGAGCGGTCAGGCCACGAGCGGTTAGGCCGGTCGAGTGATGTCGAACAGTTCGCTCGACTTGGAATACCAGTTGCCCGCGTGGCGCCCGACTGCTTCAAGCAGGTGTTGGTCGACTCTCGTGCCATCCAGCAGGCGATCTGCGCAGTGCACGACGAGTACCTCGCCGATCACGAGGTGGTTGCCGCCGCCCGGTCGGCCGATGTGGATGATGTCCGTGACTCGGCATTCCATCGATGCGGCACATTCGCCAACGCGAGGAGCGGCGATCGCGACAGATGCCGCCTTGGTGAGTCCGGCGTGGTCGAACTCGTCCTCGTCAGCGGGAAGGCTCGCCGCGGTGTCGTTCATCTGCACCACTGTGTCCATGGTGACGATGTTGACGGTGAACTCACCCGACGTGCGTGCATTGTCGAGGGAGTCCTTGCGGCCTCCGCCCGGAGAGAAGATCACGTGAGGTGGGTCGTTGGCCATCAGGTTGAAGAACGAATAGGGAGCCAGGTTGGCAACTCCGGTCGTCGACACCGTGCCGATCCAGCCAATGGGTCGCGGAACAATGAGCGCGCTGGTGAGCTTGTAGGCATCGCCAGGGCTGATGTCGCTGACGAGAAACGTGGTGCTTGGTTCGATCACTCAGACAGCATGCTGCTGGCAGCGGTCACTTCCAACCGCCCGGGCCTCGCCCAGTAGTGTCGACCCGAACCTGGGGGAACTGATGAAGCCGTTCACGATCTTCACCGCACGACGCGTCGTCACGATGGAGCCTGCCAATCCGGTGGGTGAGGCTGTTGGCGTCATCGATGGCCGCATCCTCGGTGTTGGTTCTGTCGAGGAGTTGTCGCGCTGGGGCGACCACGTCGTCGACACCACCTTTGCCGATTCGGTGATCTACCCCGGGTTTGTCGAAGCCCATTCGCACCAGCTCGAAGGGGGTATGTGGGCCTTCGAATACGTTGGTTTCTTCGATCGCCGCGGCCCCGATGGCGTGGTGCGGCCCGGTTTGGCGTCGATCGATGCTGTGGTGAAGCGGCTGCGTGATCTGTCCGACGCCATCGAGGACCCCACAGAGCTGATGGTTGTGTGGGGATTCGACCCGATCTATCTCGGGGGTGAGCGCATGATGGCGCACCACCTCGATGCGGTGAGCGAGGTCCGCCCGATCTGTGTGTTTCACGCCAGCGGCCATCTCGCCACGGTGAATACCGCATTGATGGTTGCCGAGGGGTTCGCCGAGGGCATCGACATGGAGGGTGTTCCTCTCGACGAGGGCGGGCGACCGCTCGGAGAGCTTCAAGAACCAGCCGCGATGTCGTTGGCGCGCACCGCTATGGGCCGAATCGCGGCCGCCATGAACGACCCTGCTGCCATCGAACGCCTGGGTTTGCTGGCCCGTCGCGCTGGCTGCACGACCCTGACCGAGCTGGGTGCGGTGAATGTGTCGCGGCCAGATCTGCGCCAGATGTGGCTTGAGGTCGCGTCTCGCGACGATTTCCCAACCCGGATCGTCATGTTTCACAACGGCAGCCACGGCCGCTATGCAAGCCATGCCGAGCTCGTCGATGCTGTTGTTGCCATGGCGGCCGAGTCGACCGATCGGGTCCGGTTCGGTCCGGTCAAGATCGTGCTCGACGGCTCGATCCAAGGGTTCACGGCCCGTCTCAACTGGCCCGGATACCTCGACGATCGACCCAACGGGTTGTGGCTGTACACGCCGGAGTCATTCCGAGACCTGGTGCTCGAATGCCACCGCCGCGGGGTACTCCTGCACGTCCACTGCAATGGCGACGAAGCCGTCGACTTGTTTGTTGAAGTCATGGCCGAAGCCGAGCGCCTGCACCCCCAGCCCGATCACCGCTATACGGTGCAGCACTGCCAGCTGACGACGCCCTCGCAGTACCGGCAGATGGCCGCGCTGGGCATGAACGCCAACATCTTCGCGAACCACATCTTCTACTGGGGCGACCAGCATCGCGACCTCACCGTGGGTCCTGAGCGGGCCAAACGGATGGACGCGTGTGCCACGGCTGCTCGTGAGGGTGTTCGATTCTCCATCCACTCCGATGCGTCGGTCACCCCCTTGGGCCACCTCCACACCATGTGGTGCGCAGTCAACCGGCTGACCGCGACCGGTCAGGTCCTTGGCCCTGACGAGCGCATCAGTGTCGATCAGGCGTTGCGCGCCGCGACGATCGACGCTGCCTTCCAGCTGCGAATGGACCACGAGATTGGGTCGCTGCACGCTGGCAAGCTCGCCGACATGGTTGCCCTCGACGCCGACCCAGCCGATGTTGACCCGGTGACCATCGCCGACATTGGGGTGGTTGGCACCGTTGTTGGTGGTGTTGTCCACCTCAACGCATGACAACGGCACCGAGTAGCGACCCCGGGCAGGTGTGGCTGGGAGGTCGGGTGCCGGTGACCTTGCTGGCCGGATACCTCGGGGCGGGCAAGACCACGGTGGTCAACCAACTCCTGGCTTCGACCGAGCGCCGGCTCGCGATTCTTGTCAACGATGTCGGCCAGATCGCGGTGGATGCCGAGCTGTTGTCACGCCGTACTGACGGTGTGATCGAGCTGACGAACGGTTGTGTGTGTTGCAGCCTCGCTGGAGGCTTTGTTGACGCCCTCGAAGAGATTCGCAGCCGGCCCCGCCCCGATCATGTGGTGATTGAGTTGTCAGGAGTGGCCGAACCGGCCCGGATTGCTCCCTGGGCGTCGACTGCGGGTTTTCGCCTCGACGGGGTCATGACCCTTGTCGATATTGACCAGATCGCCGATCGCCACAACCACCCCCGAACCCGTGACACGGTCGAACGCCAGATCGGTGCCTCCGACGTCGTCCTGCGGACCAAGATCGACCTGGCATCGCCTGCTGATGCGAGTGCGGCCAACAAGCTCATCGCCCGATTGGCCCCATCTGCTCCGGTCGTCGACGTCGTCGATGGGATGATCGACGAAGCGCTGCTACTCGGCGTGCACCGCAACGAACCCGCGGTCGAAGCCACCCACCCGGTACCGAACCCTCACCATGTCGAGGTGGTCGATCGGCCCTTCAAGGATCGTGATGGCCTCGATGATTGGTTGGCGCAACGTTCGCCCGAGGTGGTCCGGATCAAGGGCACGGTGTGCTGTGCGGATGGCTCGACGTGGCGGGTCGATGTGGTCGGAGCCCGTCAGCGCGTGGTGGCCGAGGAGCGCCAAGAATCGAACGGACTCGTCGTCATCAGCGTGGGTTAGCCAAACAAGGGACCCGGTTGACCCTCGAGCCGCAGTAGCGCTTGCTTGGTTTCAATGCCTCCGGCGAAACCAGTCATCGCGCCGCTTGACCCAAGGACCCGATGGCACGGAACGATGATCGACACCGGGTTGCGGCCGGTCGCAGCACCCACCGCCCGGCTCGCCGTCGGACGGCCGAGCGAGGTGGCGACCTCGCCATAGGTTGCAGTGGTACCGAACTTGATCGTGCTCAGCTGGGTCCAGACGAGCCGCTGGAAGTCGGTGCCGGCTGGGTCGAGTTCGATCGAAAAGGTCTGCCGCTCGCCGCCGAAGTAGCCGCCGAGCTGATCGGCAGTCTCACTGATGAGCTGTCGATGACGCTGATTGGCAGGCCCAATCTGGTCGAGAACCACGCGACCTGGTCGTTCAACGGGCCACAAGATGGCCGCGAGACCGCGTTCGCTTACGACGATGGTGAGGTCGCCCACCGGTGACGCATAGGTGGACTGGGCAAGGGTGGTCGAGTGGGACTTCATGATGGCTCCAACGCAGTCTCGCAGGTCGAGGGAGACATCTTCTCCATCTCCTGGGTCGACGAGTGCGACAGATTCGGACATAGTCAAGATGTGTCCGAATCTGTCCTATGGATCGCGTCGACGATCGTCATGATCAGCCCATGGTGAATGTCACTGCGGTCAGAACCACCGGTATCTATTGCCACTCAGGTTGTTCGGCGCGCCCGAACCCGGCGAACACCGAGACGTATCCGTCCCAGGTTGCTGCCGAAGTTGCGGGGTTTCGGCCCTGCCTGCGCTGCCGCCCCGACCGGTTGACGGGGTCAGAGCTCGACGCCAGCGCACCAGCGCCGTTGCGT
This sequence comes from uncultured Acidimicrobiales bacterium, assembly GCA_964350975.1. Taxonomy (GTDB): domain Bacteria; phylum Actinomycetota; class Acidimicrobiia; order Acidimicrobiales; family Poriferisodalaceae; genus JAADHX01. The sequence goes on from CAYGMW010000001.1 coordinate 29,899, forward strand.
CGGGCGCTCGAACTCATTGGAGCGGGCATGCTCGACCAGCGCACAGAGTCGGACCTCGCGGCGGCAGTTGGGTACAGCGAGCGGCACCTGCGCCGGCTGTTCGTCGATCATCTCGGAGCGACACCCAACGTCCTCGGGCGGTCGCGTCGAGCTCACTTCGCCCGCCGCCTTCTCGATGAGTCACAGCTGAGCGTGACGGACATCTGTTTCGCGTCGGGCTTCAATTCGGTGCGCCAGATGAATCGGGTGGTGCAGCAGACGTTTGCGTTCACCCCGACTGAGCTGCGGCGGCGTCGCCGTCGAACCCCCGACTTCATCGATGGGGGACTCGGGCTCACCTTGCCGGCGCCAGACCTTGACTGGCAGGCAACCCTTGACCACCTCGGGCCTCGTTGTACGCCCGGCGTCGAAGCCGTGATCGGCTCGATGTATGCCCGCACCTTCACCCTGTGCGGCCATGTCGGAGTGGTCGAGTTGGGCCAACAAGTGCCCAACGAGCTCCGAGTGGTTGTCCATCTGCCGGACTTCGCGGGGGTTATCGATGTGGTGCATCGGGTTCGCCGCCTCGTTGGACTCGATCTTCCCAACGCGGGCTCGGTGCCTGCGCTCGCCCACGACGAACTCCTGGCCCCCCACATTGCGGCTGCCCCATCGACTCGGGTCCCAGGGGCATGGGATCGCTTCGACAGCTTGATCAGGATCGTGGTCGGACAGCAGATCAGTGTGGTGGGCGCGTCAACCATGACCGGTCGACTGGTGGCAGCGTCCACAGCCCCGATCGAAGGGTTGGGGCGGCTCGGACTCGATCGACGGTTCCCGACACCGTCTGAGCTGGCGGACACCGACCTCGAGTCGTGCGGGTTCACCTCGGCGCGTGCCAACACCATTCGCGAGCTTGCCGCACGCGTGGCCGACGGCCGGGTGACCTTGGACGCCCCAGCCGACGCGCTCACCGATGCTCTTGTTGACATTCGCGGCATCGGCCCGTGGACTGCCGGCCTCGTCGCGATGCGGGTGTCGCGCTCGCTCGATGCGTTCGCCCCGAGCGACCTCGGACTACGCGATGGGGTCGGGCGCGTGCTCAACTGCGGACGTGTCGACGCAAAGACCGTGGCGACGACCGCCGAGCGCTGGTCGCCATTTCGGTCAGTGGCAGCGGCCGTGCTGTGGGGTATCAGGCCCTAAGACGCACGGCCCGTCGGCGAGGGCTGGCTCATCGTCGATCCGAGGCCCAACCAGAGCATGTCGGCAAGCTGATCGGCGAGCTCGGCTGGGTCGGTGTTCGGTTCGCTCGACAACCAGTGGCGGCAGGCGCCTTCGGCCATGCCCACAATGGCGTGGGCGAACCGGCCGGTGTCGACTTCGGTGATGCGTGCGTCGACCATCTGGGCGATTGCCCCAGCCATCGACCTCTCGACATCACGAGCTGAACCGGCGAACTCGTCGGTGGTTTGGGCGCCGCTGCCAAACAGCAGCCTGAACTCGGTGCGGTGGTCCTGCACGAAGACGAAATAGGCGAGCAGTCCGGCGCGGACTTGGGCCCGTCCTTGTTCGGCGGCCTGAACCGCGTTCGTGACCACGGCCGCCAGATCGTTGCTGACATCGGCCAACAGCTCGCGGTACAAGTCGCCCTTGGACGGGAAGTGTTGGTAGAGCACGGGTTTGGTGACGCCCGCGGCGTCGGCCACGTCGTTCATGGTGGCGCCGTGGTACCCGTCTCGTGAAAAGACCTTGAGGGCAACCGTCATGAGCTGACGCCGCCGATCGGCTGCGGCCATGCGAGCCATGTCAGTGGCCGTCCGGAAGGCCGAGGTCGTGGCGTTCGGCGGCCTTGATGCCGTAGCCGAACACGATCGCGGGGGCAAGCAGCAGCGAGCCAACAATGAGGCTGGCCGTGATCAGGGTGGTGATCACGGTGTTGAAGCTGGCGACAAAGCCGACGATGAACAACACGATGGAGGCCAAGAACAACCCATATCCGGCGCGCTGACCAAATGACACCAGCCGAGCAATCTGGGCTCGCCGGATCAAGATCGGATCGACTGGGTCGTTCATGACATGCCTTGCGTTCGTTGGTGGCCTACGAGTCGGCGGCGCGGGATCAAGGTCACCACGTCAGTCCCAGCTGGCAGAACCTTCGACGATCGTAGGACTCGTGTGCGGGTTCGCCACCGGACGAGCCAACCCCTCGGCTCCAGAGGAGGTCACGAACGCGGGCAATTCTTCGTCGACGGGTTTCGGTTGGGGTTGGGGGCGGTCGCGCAAGTCAAGGATCGGCGCGTTGGCCATCACCGGTTGATCGTCAGATCCGAGAGGCCGAACGAGCCGAACTCCGACATTGATGAGCCCGAGCAGCACGATGAGGTCGCCGAACGTGAAGACCTCTTTGAGGGGACGTGCCGGGACGATGGCGCCGAGAGGCTTGAGCAAGTCGTCGGTTTCCTCAAACCGGCGGCCAGTCCCAAGCTCGACGAAGTCGATGGTGTCGCTGGTGGCGATGCCAGCGCCGATGACCGCACTCTCACGCACCGGCATGTCGCCGTTGAGTAGCACTGGTGTGAGGTTGGCAATGATGCCCACACCAACGACCGCCATGCCGACGATATGCAGGTTGGCGAACGCAAAGCCAGCGAACAGCAGCAGGCTGAGCGGCAACAAGAAGCGGGCCATGGGCGGGTCGTCAACGAACGCGACGAGCGCCGCCGCGGCCAGCGCGGGGATGGCCAGGGGCCACAGCTTGATCGACAGGTCGGGAAGGGTCGCAAAACTGCCACCCATCATGAGGCCGACAAGTAGCCCAACGGGAAGTGCCGCAATCAGGATCCACATCGAGCGGACACGCTAGTTCAGCGACAGCCGTTCGACCACGTGGTCAACAATTACAGGTTCCAGGCAACAGCTCGGGAAATGAAATCGAAGAAGAACATCAGCGCAATCAAGAACAGTGGTGCGCCGATGGCATAGGCGAGCCACTTGCGCCATCGGTTGGACGCCAGCCAGATCGCGAACCCGATGAACGCGGTGAGCAGGCCGGTGAAGATGGCCGGGAACACCGCATCGGGATCGGCCCCGATTCCGCCGTCGGCGACCTCAGTGATGGTCTGCGACCGGGCTGGAGTCGACGCTGGCACCGTGGTTGGGGTCGGAGCAACGGGTTCGGGGAGGGCATCGAGGCTCTCGCCCGGCTCGGTCTCAAATGACTGCCCGTCGTCGGCCAACTCGGCAATCGCAGCACCGTCGACTGCGAGCTGAGTCGGATCAGATGGAGCCGGGTCGCCTAACAACTCAGCCACGATGACGAGGCGTTCGCGTGCGCTCCAACGCGGGTGGCAGGTGGTGAGCGTCAGGCGGTTGTCCTCGGTCGGGTTGAGCACGAAGACGTCTTTGGGCTTGACGATCACCTGCTCGACGACGCGGTAGACGAATGATCCTTGGACGGTCGTCACATAGATCAAGTCGTTTTCGGCCAACTCGTCGAGGTTGTGGAACGGCGAGCCGTAGGTGGTGCGGTGTCCGGCGATCGCCGAGTTGCCGGCCTGTCCCGGCAATGGCGTTCCGGGGTAGTGGCCCGGGCCCTTCTTGAGTTCGTCGACCCCGACACCTTCCACGATGGTCTTCGTGAGACCGATGCTCGGAATCCGGATCTGGGCGATGCCTTCGCCCTCTTTGGCCGGCGGCGGCGGGGGCCCAACGTCTCGGTTGACGACCTCAGCCGGCAGATTCGACAGATCGATCACGTTTGTGGTGCCGAGCTCGCCGGTCTCGACTCGGACGACTGCTGCTTCGGGTGTGTTGTCAATCGCCGACGCGGACTGCACCGCAGTCGGGTCGAGGCTTTCGGGGAGAGCGACGTCGGCCAAGTCGGCGCGATCGGCGTCTTCGCCGAGTTGTTCTTCGAGGGCGGCGTTGAAGTCGTCAGCGAGTGCGTCTTGGGCGCGGGCTTCTTGGAGCCCGGTTCCCCACAGTTGGTAGACGACGAACAGCAAGATCAGCGTTCCCGTGCCGATGAGGGTGCGGCCGATGTTGCCGATGATGCGGCTCCAGTTCATTGGCTCACCTCGGCTTCCTGGTCTCGGGTAGTCATCATGCGGGGAGCCCACAACGGTAGGGGCTGGTTGGGGCTTTGTTGGTTCGCTGGGCCGGCATCGGGGTTTCGACGTGGGCCATCACCTCGTTGTCGTCGACCGACATGGCCACGACCCAACTAGTCTCAGCCGAATGTCGACGGCCATTTCTACGAGCGAGGCCGTCGTGCTACTCGGACGTTTTCCTGCGCTCGCCGGGGCCTCGGCCACGATCGAGCAGGGCGAGGTGGTGCTGCTCCGAGGGCCAAACGGGGTCGGCAAGACCACTTTTCTTCGGATGTGCGCCGGACTTTTGGCGGTGACATCAGGATCCGTGAACGTGCTCGGCCACGACCTCACCCAGGCCCGACGTTCGGTCCGCAAACACGTGGGGCTGCTGGGCCACCAGACCTACCTCTATGACGACCTGACCGTTCGTGACAATCTCGAGTTCTGGTCGGCAACAGTCGGAGTCGGCAAGGAGTTCGCTGTCGCCGCTGCTCGCCGCGTCGGTATCGAACACCGGCTGATGACCGTCGAAGTCGAGCGATTATCAGCTGGTCAGCGGCGCCGTGTCGCGCTGGCTGTGCTGGTGGCACGCCGGCCGCGTTTATGGCTCCTCGACGAGCCCCACGCGGGGCTCGACCAAGATGGTCGCGACATGCTCGATGGGCTGCTTCGAGAAGCGGCCTCGGCTGGCGCCACGGTGGTGTTTGCTAGCCACGAACTGGAGCGAGCCCACGCGGTTGCTGACCGAGAGCTGCTGTTCGCGGGCGGGTGCATCGTTTCCGATACTCGCCTGGTTCACCGAACGCCTCCTGAGGCATCGAGCCCCGCATGAGCTGGTGGCGCGCAGCGTGGCTGATTGCACGCAAGGACCTCACGATCGAACTCAGGTCGCGTGGCACGATCAATCAGGTGGCGCCGCTCGGGCTGTTGATCCTGGTTGTGTTCGCGTTCGCGTTCGACCAGAACGCCCAGCTTCTTGAGCTCGGTAGCCCCGGCTTGTTCTGGGTTGGAGTGCTGTTCAGCGGCATCTTGACGGTGCAGCGGGCCTTCACCACTGAAGGTTCCGACGGGCTCACCGACGCACTGCGGCTCAGCGGTATTGGTCCCGCATCGATCTATCTCGGCAAGACGCTGGCGGTCGCCGTCCAGCTGTTGGCGTTGGAGGTGGTCTTGCTGGCCGGAATCATCGTGCTGTTCGACGGCTCTGTCGACGATTGGCTCCTGCTCGGCGTTTCGGCCCTGGTCGGCACGGGGGCGTTCGCGGCGGCTGGCTGTATCTATGGGGCGATGTCGCTGGGCTTGCGTGTGCGCGAGACACTGTTGCCGTTGTTACTCATGCCCGTGGTGGCTCCGCTGCTGCTTGCGGGCAGTCGAGCATTCGAACACGCGCTCGGCGTTGGCGACGAACCTGGGTGGAGTTGGGTTGGATTGTCCGGGGTGATGTTCGTTGTTTACCTCGCCCTGGGTACGCTGTCGGCCAGCCCGCTCTTGGAGGATGGTTGATCGTGCGTGCCGCGACCTCGACAGCTACTCGTTCGGCAACCGCTTCGATCGCCACCCGCATTTTGGGATGGATGTCCCTCGCGTCACTGAGCGCCGTCGCCTACCTCGGCTTGGTGGTCTCGCCCCGCGACATCAACCAAGGCGAGGCGGTTCGGTTGATGTACCTACATTTGCCGGTGATCTGGATCGCATATGGCGCGTTCATCACCTCAGCGGTTGCCAGTGCCTGGCTGTTGTGGCGTGGTCCTCGTCGACCGGACCAGGGCCGCCATCTTGACCGGGTTGCCGGCGCTGCCGCCGAAGTCGGCGTCGTGTTCACGGCCTTGACCCTCATCACCGGTGCAATGTGGGGCCGCATCACCTGGGGCGTCTACTGGCAATGGGACGCCCGCCTCACCACCACGGCAATCATGTTCGTGAGCTACCTCGGTTATCTGGCGTTGCGTCGAATCCCAGCCGACCCCGTGGTGAGATCGCGCCGTGCCGCTATCGCAGCGCTGGTGTCGGCGGCCAACTTGCCCCTTGTTCACTTCAGCGTCGACTGGTGGGTCACCTTGCACCAAGAAGCCAGCCTGCGCTCGCTGGCCGATCCCGACATCACTGGCGACATGCTCATGGTCTTGTTGTTCTCAGTTGTTGCGTTCACCATCGTCGGACTGTGGCTCATGACCCACCGCTACCGCGTCATCCGGCTCGAGGAGATCCTCGAAGAAGAGGGCCTCGAGGCCGCTCTCGCCAGCCGGCGCAGTGAGCGAGCCAGCCGCGTCACCGCGGGGGTGAACTAATGGAATCCTGGGGGATGATCATCAGCGGATACGGCGTCGTTTTTGGTGCCGTTCTCCTATATGCCTTGGTGGTCGTGCGACGCGGCCGCCGTCTTGCAGCAGAACTCGGGCTGGGGACGCCCGACAACGAGGGGGATGCACTGGCAGGCGACCAGCACAACCCTCCATGGAACTGATTCTCAACCCCACAAGTGAGTCGAAGTGAACGACGATCCCACAGTTGCCGGTTTCGACGATGGGCTTGATCTCGCCCCGCGAACCGACCTTGACGATGCCCAAGCGCTCCGCCGTGAATTGAGGCAGGGCCAGCGAAAGTGGTTGGTCTTGGCTGGCGTGGTCATCGTTGCCGCGCTCGGGTTCTTGGTGCTGCAATTCTTGCGAGACGCCACGGTGTTCTTCCGCAACGTCGATGAAGCCGTCGCCGAGCGCGAAGAACTTGGCGATCGACGGTTCCGGCTTCAAGGCCGGGTGATCCCCGACTCGGTGCGCGTCGACGGCGACGTGGTGTCGTTCGAGGTCCTGTATGGCTGTGCCACCGCGTCGGTTCGTCACCTGTCTGACCCACCCGAGCTCTTCGACAACCCGTGGATTCCCGTGGTACTTGAGGGCAACTGGGAGCCCGGCGACGTCGAACTCGTGTCGGGCCCAGATGACCACGTCTTTGTGTCGGACCGGATGCTCATCAAGCACACCAATGAGTACTCAGCCGATTATGAGGATCGGGTCGAAACCAATCTTCCAGACGACTTCTTGGTGGGTTGCGATCTGACCCCAGCCGATGTCGGGCTCGAGTTGTGAGCGCTCTTGGCACTATTGCGCTGATCGCAGGTCTTGTCGGCTCGGTGATGGGCGCCCTGAACGCTGCAACCGGGTTGGCCCGCAACGATGGCGCCCAGCTCAAGATGTCATTCCGCTGGGCCAGCATCGTGTTCGCATCGGCGGTAGGGGCGACCATCGTCCTCGAAATCGCCCTCCTGTCGAACGACTTTTCGTTCGAATATGTCGCGGCGAACAGCAATATCGACCTGCCGCTGATGTACAAGATCTCCGTCTTGTGGGCCTCGCTCGAAGGTTCCTTGGTGTTGTGGGTGCTGGTCCTCACGGGATATGTGTTCGCAACTGCGTTCCGTTTCCGCGACCGGCTCGACGATCGCCTGCTCGGCTTCACCATGCTCACCTTGTTTGTGGTGGCGGCCTTCTTCTTCGGCCTGCTGGTCGGGCCCGCTGACCCGATGCAGACACTCGTCCGGCCCCCGCTCGACGGCAACGGACCGAACCCGCTGCTTCAGAACCATCCCCTGATGGCGATTCATCCGATCATGCTGTATCTCGGCTACGTGGGGTTCACGGTGCCGTTCGCGTTCGCAATCGGCGCGTTGGCTACCGGACGCGTGGGCGAAGGTTGGCTGTTGCTGACCCGGGCGTGGACCGTGGCGGCTTGGGGCTTCCTGACTGTTGGCATCATCCTCGGCGGATGGTGGTCCTATGAGGTGCTCGGCTGGGGCGGCTACTGGGCGTGGGACCCAGTCGAGAACGTCTCGTTCCTACCGTGGCTGACGGCCACCGCGTTCTTGCACTCCGTGGTGGTCCAAGAGCGACGCGGGATGCTCCGAGTCTGGAACCTGTCGCTCATTATCTCGACGTTCGCCCTCACTATCTTGGGCACGTTCGTGACCCGCTCCGGTGTTCTCGATTCGGTGCACGAGTTCAGCGAATCATCGATCGGTCCCGTGCTGCTGGCCTTCTTCGGCGTCATCGTGGTGGTGTCGTTCTGCTTGATTGCGTGGCGCATGGAGCTGCTGCGCACCGTTGGCACCATCGAATCGCCGCTGTCTCGCGAAGGTTCCTTCGTGGGCAACAACTTGTTGTTCACGGCGTTCGCGTTCGTGGTGCTGCTGGGCACCATGTTCCCGTTGCTTGTCGAAGCCCTGAACAACGACCAGCTGTCGGTGGGCTCGCCCTACTTCAATCGGCTGACGGCCCCGATCGGGTTGATGATCCTGTTCTTGATGGGTGTGTCGCCCTTGCTGCCGTGGCGATCGACCGCTCCAGAGTTGTTGCGAGACCGAGCCTTTTGGCCCGCGGTTTTTGCCCTCGTAGTACTCGCGGTGGCCGTGGTCTTTGGCGCTGATTCGTTGTACGAAATGCTTGGTTATCTGGCCGCTGGTTTTGCCATGGGTTCGTCAGGTCGCCACTTGATCTTGGCCGGCAAGCGGCAAGGGTGGCGCGGCGTCACCGGCCGAGCTGGTGGCGGCATGGTCGCTCACCTCGGTCTGGCGATCTTGGCGCTCGGTTTCATTGCCAGCTCCGAACATGGCAGTGAGGTCGAAGCTCGGCTCAAGGTCGGCGACGTTGTTGAGGTTGCCGGCCACACGGTCGAGTACGTCGAGCGGGTCGACTTCTTCGAGGGCCGCAATGAGGTCACCCAGGTCGCGGTGCTGATCGACAACGACGAGGTCCACCGGCCGGCCATCACCCGGTTTGCGACCTTCGGTACCCCTATTGGAACCCCATCGGTCGCCACGGGATGGCGCGACGACGTCTACGTCAGCGTGCTCGACGTTTCCGACGACGGCAGCACCGCCCTCATTCGTGTCATCGTGCGGCCGCTCATCACGTGGCTGTGGACCGGCGGCCTCTTGATGGGGTTTGGCGCCTTGCTGGCGATGATCCCGCACGGATCTCGCAAGCGCACCGGCCCGGCGCCAGCCAGCGTTGAGACGAACGACACGGTAGCGACGGTCGACGCATGACCACCAGCGATTACGAGCCCGACTACACCGAGTTCGACGAGTTCGACGACGCTCAACCAGTCCCCGCATGGGTAAAGGTTGGGGTGGCGGCGGCCGGTCTGGCGCTGGTCATGTTCATTGCTGTGCTTGCCGTCAGCGACGGTAGCGACGGCGAGGGTCAGGTCGATTCGCCGTTGATCGGCCGCGCCGTTCCGCCGCTGGTCGGCACCACCCTCGACGGCGGCACCTTCGATATCGACTCGGCTCAAGGTCAGTGGGTGTTGCTCAACTTCTTTGCCAGCTGGTGTGTGCCCTGCCAGGTAGAGCACCCCGAACTTGTCGAGTTCTCGGACCGACATCGCGATGGTTCGGCCACCGTGGTCAGCGTGGTGATGGGCGACACGGTCGAAAACACCGAGCGCTTTTTCGCCGAGCGCGGCGGCGACTGGCCGGTGTTGATCGATGCCGACAGCGCTCCAGCGCAGTTTGTTGTCGTACAGGTGCCCGAGTCGTTCCTTGTTGCCCCATCGGGGCTCGTCGTGGCGAAATGGATTGGCGACATCACCGCCGACATGGTCGATGGCGTGATCGACGAACTCACGGCGCCGGCGGTCCAGCCATGAACCGGCTGACCGAAAAGCAACGCAATATTGCCTGGCTCGCGCTGATGGCGGCCATCGTTGTGGTTGTTTTCGCGGGCATCGCAAATGCCAATCACGGACCGAAGTCCGATGACGAGCGGGCCTACGACATCAAGAAGACGATCCTGTGTCCGGCCTGCGATGGCCAGAACATCCTCGAGTCGAACGCCCCCATCGCTACCTCGTTGCGAGCCCTCGTGGATGACCTGGTGGCTCAAGGCGATTCCGACGACGAGATTCGCGACCAGATCGTGTCGATTTACGACGACAGCGTGAATGCGATTCCTCCAGCCACGGGCATTGGCTCACTTGTCTGGGTGATTCCGGTGGCCGGACTGATCGTTGTCATTGGTGGCTTGGTCCTCAGCTTCAAACGATGGTCAGACGCGGCTGCGGCTGAGGTATCGGCAGCAGATCGTGCCCTCGTCGACCGCGCCCGGGGCCCGTTGTGAGTCGGCGGCCCGACCCGGCCCGAATTGCCAGGCTCGAAGAGGAACGCGACTCGCTGCTGTCCCAGCTCGACCGACTCGATGCCGAACTTGCGGCTGGCGACATCGATGAGGTCGATCATCGCAGCCTGAGCGACGACCTCACCCGTCGGGCAGCACACGTGATCCGACGGCTCGACCGTCAACGCCCACCGCCCGTGCAGAGGCGCAAGGTATCGATGAAGCGGCGAGTCCTGACGGCCGTCGCAGTTCTGGCCGTGTCTGTGGCGGCCGGAACGGCGGTAGCCATGTTCTCCGGCACCCGCCTCGAAGGACAGTTCGGGTCAGGCGAAATCGAGAAGAACTCTCGCGACCTGCTGCTCGATGCCACCTCGGCGCTCAGTAGAGGCGACCTCGACGCCGCCGCAGACACTGCCAACGAGGTGCTCGATCTGTTGCCCGGAGACCCCGATGCCTATGTGGTGCTCGGCCAGGTGGCCCAGCAACGCAGCGATCTGTTGGGTGCCATCCAGGCTTATGACCAAGCCTTGTTGACTGAACCAAACCATGTTGGGGCCCTGACCTGGAAGGGTTCGATCCTGGTGCGGCTGCCCGACCCCGAACTCGCGGCCGACGGTGTCGACCTGCTCGATCAGGCTATTGCCGCGGGTGCGTCGACCTTTGAGGCCTATATGTGGCGGGCGGTCGCGGCCTCAGATATCGAGGGCGATCTCGAAGCCGCCATCGGTTTCTACGAAGAGGTCCTCGCTCGCAACCCGCCGGCACCGATGGTTGGTGTGATCGAAGGAAACATCACCAGCTTGCAAGCCGAGTTGGATCAGGCTGGTTAGCAGCCCTTACCGTGGTGGCGGTCGGTAGCTGGCGTGTGTTGGCGACCCGTCGACGATGTCGAAACTCCACACCGACCCCTTAGCGACCGCGTTGGGGCCATCGAGGGTCATTCCACGAAGCTGCAACAGCCTGAGTACCTCAGGCAAAAGATCGCCGTGAGCACACAGCACGAGCTGGTCGAACGGGTGTGTTTCGTCGCACAGCCACGAGGTCATGACCTGGGGGTCTGACCCCTCGGCCAGCCGGTCGTCGAGCACGAGTTCGATGCCAAGTCGCTCGGCCAACGGACCCACCGTGGTGACGCAGCGGACTGCGGGGCTCGTCCGGATGTGGGTGGCTGGATCGTCGACGAGGCTGGCGAGCACTTCGGCTTGGCGATGGCCGGTTTTGGACAGGGGCCGAACTCGGTCCGGCTCTTCCCATTTCCGGCGACCAAGGGCATCTGCATGACGGACCAGGTGGACTCTCATCGGCCCACGAGACTACTGCCGGGCGACCGACGCGTGAGCACCCACCAGATCTGGCGGGGTCACACCTCGGTGGTGCAGACGGTGTCGCCCATGGGCACTGACCCCGAAATTTGGGGATGGCGTTCGCCGTGGAGGCCAGCCAACATCCCGGTGACGAGGCCCCGGTCGATGGCGCACAAGACCGGATGTTCGACCGCGGCGTTGCCGAATGGGCAGTGTTCAGAGACGATCCGCAGCTCGCCCGCTACCCCTTCGGCTCTCGACTGGAAGCCATGTGAGGTCAACGCGTCGGCCACGGCCCCGACCGCGGCCTGAAGCGATCGGTGGGCGTCGCCCGGTTCGATCGATGCGGCCAACGCGCGGCCGTACTCTTGGCCAACTTCTTCGGCGAGTGCTTCGGCTTCTGAGCGCGGGAGCCGTGCCAACGCTCGGCCTAACAGGGTTCCGAGCAGGTCGTCGCGGCGTACGGGAAACGCCAGTTGGATGTCGGCGTGGGCCGCAACGTATCGCTTGGACGGACGTCCGGCCCCCGATGCTGGGCGGCCCATCTCGACGTTCAGGTGGCCGGCACTGGCGAGCTTTTCGAGATGGTGCCGAGCAACGTTGGCGTGCAGGTTGACCTCGGTGGCTACCTCGCCAGCAGTCATCCCGGCCGGTGACGCTCGGACGAGCAGGTAGATCTCACGTCGGGTTGGGTCTCCGAACGACGACGTGATCGAGGCAACCGCAGCACTGAACTCGTTGGGGGTGAGTGCTGGTGCGTCCACGTCAGTAGATTCTACTGAGCCCCCTGCCCGGCAGTTCGTTTCGTAGTTGGCTCGCGCTTGCTGCCTTTTCACTGGAGACCGCCATGTCTGTCACCGATTCCCAGCTTGTCGACGCGCTTGGGTCGATCATGGACCCCGAGTTGCGTCGCGGTATCCATCAGATCGGTATGTTGCGCGGCGCTGCGGTTGTTGGCGAGCGGGCCCATGTGGTCATCGCCATGCCTGCCGAGGATCATCCCACCCGGGCTGCTCTCGACGCACTCATCAACGAATCCGTGAGCGCGCTCGGGCTGTCTGGCGTCGACATCGACTTCATCGAGATGTCCGAAGACGAACAAGCAGCGCTGCGCTCCCAGCTCATTGGCGATCCCGGTTCGACGGCTGGTTCGCAAAGCGCCCACGGCCACGCTGAGGGCCGTTCGATCTCCTTCGCAGATGTTGCGAGCAAAACCCGCGTGCTGCTGATTGCCTCGGGCAAGGGCGGCGTTGGCAAGTCGTCTGTCACCACCAATGTGGCCATCGCGTTGGCCCAGCGGGGTAAGCGGGTTGCGGTCATCGACGCCGACGTCTGGGGGTTCTCGATTCCCCGCATGCTTGGCGCCGAACGTGGCCCTGTGGTCATCGACCAGATGGTGGTCCCGGTCGAAGCCAACGGTGTGCGCATGATCTCGATGGGGTTCTTCGCCAGAGAGGACCAGCCAGTCATCTGGCGTGGCCCGATGCTGCACAAGGCACTCGAACAGTTCCTCACCGACGTGTTCTGGGACGAGCCAGACTTCCTCGTGATCGACCTGCCACCCGGCACCGGCGATATCTCCTTGTCGATCTCGCAGTTCTTGCCGCGCGGCGAGGTCTATGTGGTCACCACCCCACAGCCCGCGGCCCAAAAGGTCGCTCAGCGGGCCGCATTCATGGCCCAAAAGGTTCGCCTTGAGGTGAAGGGTGTCATCGAGAACATGAGCTGGTTCACCGGCGATGACGGCAAGAAGTACGACATCTTCGGCTCAGGTGGTGGTCAGGATCTTGCCGATCAGCTCGGCGTACCCATGATCGGCCAAGTGCCGTTGGTGACCGCGTTGCGCGAAGGCGGCGATGACGGGCACCCCATCACGGTGGTCGACCCCGACAATGAGGCCTCCGTGTCGTTCCGCGAGATTGCTCGTGCGATCGACGAGGACCTTCAGCCCACCAAGCGGTTCCACCCCGAGCTCAAGCTCATCTAAATCCCGCTGGTGGGGTGAACCCGCCGAGTGCCGCTTCGATCATCCGGGCTACCGCCAAGGTGGTGCGGTCTTCGAGGAACGGCCCAACAACCTGGATCCCGACCGGCAGCCCTTCTGCCGTTTGACCAACAGGCACTGCTGTCGAGGGCAGGTAGACGACACCGATGATGCCCATCCAGGCCATGAGATCCATATAGGGCCTGGTAACACCATCGACGTCGATGGTTCGTTGGTTCATGGGGAAGGTGTGGTCGTGTCGGATTGCCGCGACCGGAGCCACGGGCATCAACATGACATCCCACTCTTCGAAGAAGGTGCGCCAACGGGCCCGCAGCTGAAGTCGGCGTTCGTTGGCACTCAGCCAGGAGCGGTGCCGTTGTGCGGCGTGGGTGACGCCGAGCCCGCCGTCAGGATCGACGCTCGCGGCCATCTGTTCGAGTTCGGCCAGCGACCACGAGCCAGCCAACGCAGCGCCGATGAGTTGGTCAAAGACCTGGCGGGACTTACCGAATTCGAGGTTGGGCCGCGCTGATGTGTCGACCACCGCTCCCGCCGCCTCCAGCGCCGATGCGGCGGCCGAGATCAAGCTCAGAACCTCGGCTGACACCGGGCACGCGGGATCGTCGAGCCACGCGGCAACCCGCAGTTGGTGTGGATCGGTGGTACGTGCCGGTGGGAGCTCGACGGACCATGCATGGCTGTGCCAGTCGTCGGGTCCGGCCAGCAGATCGAGGCCGAGTTCGACGTCGTTCACGGTGCGGGCCATGGGTCCCACCACCGCAATGTCAGCGGCCGTGTAGCTACCAGGCATGCCGGGGATTTGGCCCCGACCACTGCACAATCCATATGACGGCTTGTGACCGACCACGCCGCACATCGCGGCCGGATTGCGGATCGAGCCGGCAATATCGGAGCCGATTTCGATCGGGCTAAAGCCGCAGGCGAGCGACGCAGCCGATCCGCCCGACGAACCGCCAGGAGTGCGGGTGAGGTCATAGGGATTCGACGTTGTGCCGTAGACCTCGTTGAAGCTCTGCACGTCGCCGGCCCAGATGGGCAGATTGGTTTTGCCTAACACCACCGCGCCGGCCTGCCGGTAGCGGGCGACCGGGTCGGCGTCGACCTCGGGCACGAAGTCGGCGAGCTGCGGTGCGCCGGAGGTTGTGATGAGACCCTTGGTCTGGAACGAATCCTTGATCGTGACCGGGACTCCGTGCAGGGGCCCAAGATCGTCACCTCGAGCTACTGCGGCATCGGCGGCGTCAGCGGCCAACACTGCGGCGTCAAGGTCGACCCGAACCACGGCATTGACCTCGGTGTCGCGACGCGAGATGCGGTCGGCCACCGCGAGAACGAGCTCCCGGCTCGACACCTCGCGCCTGGCAATGAGACCGGCCTGTTCGATGGCACTGAAATAGGCGAATTCGTCTGACATGGACGGCCCCCGGGGTGTGAAGACAACAACGATCGCGACGCTACTTGGTCAGGTGGCGTGTCTCGTCAGCGCCGCGGGGGCGTACCATGGTCGATTCCAGATCGCTGAGCCGACAGGAGTCGACGTGGACGTCCGCATTGGGGTCACCAACGCACCGCGTGAAATCGCACTTGAGCTTTCCGACGACACCGATGTCGTTGCTCTGAAGGCCGACATCGAGGCCGCCTTGTCGAGCGAATCCGTGTTGTGGGTTACCGACAAGACTGATCGTCAGATTGGTATCTCAGGAGCCAAGATCGCGTACGTCGAGATCGGCACCGCAGCCCGTGGCCGCATGGGTTTTGCCACGGCCTGATCGCGTCGGGCCCCGACACTGGGGCCGATGCGCATGAACTTGCTCGACTATCAGTTCCTCGCCGTGACCGGCAAGGGCGGCGTTGGCACGACGTCGGTGGCGGCGGCGATAGCGATTGCGGCCGCCCGTTCGGGTCGATCCGTGCTGCTGTGTGAGGTCGAGCCGGGAGGCGGGGCCGGTCCGGCCGTTGGTGTCGCTGCCGTGAAGTACGACCCTACGCCGAGCCCGGTTCGCGGGGTATCGGTGATGGCGATGGACACCGAACGATCGGTGCGCGACTTCGTCAAGGTGATGACTCGGGTACCTTTGCCCGTCGACACTGGGCCCCTTGCCCGTATCTTGGATTTTGTGGCCTCAGCCGCTCCTGGCGTGCGTGAGATCTTGACTGTCGGCAAGCTGGCCCACGAGGTGCGCGAACGCACCTATGACCTCGTCATTATGGACGGCCCTCCCACCGGCCACATTGTTGGTCACCTCGCCGCGACCGAGGGTGTCGTCGAGATCGCAGGTGGCGGATTGCTTGGCCGCCAAGCGTCGTGGATGCGCGAGATCCTCCACGACCCCGCACGTACCGCCGCCGTCATCTGCGCCACTCCAGAGGAGCTGCCAGTGGCCGAGGCCATCGATCTGAGATCGCGGATCGCCGATGGCACCGGCGTGGCCGTCGCGGGATATGTGTTGAATTCAGTGAGGCCGCCGGCGCTCCCGCCTGATGTTGAGGCCGCCGTCGCCGCGCTCGCCACGGGCCATGCCCAAGCCGAGCCCTACAGCCGAGCCCTCGATGCTGCGGTTCTGGCCGGCAGCTTGCGTCACGCCGGAGCCCGGTCGGCGGCCAGGCTTCGGGCCGCGGCCGACGTGCCCGTGTGGTCGTTGCCGCTGGTGACCGACGCGTTCACCGACGCCGCCGTGGTGCTCAAGCTGGCCGAGGCCCTGGTTGCGGAGCTTGACCTATGAACCCCGCGACCAGCCCCGACGCGGCGAACATGGCGTCGATCATCCGCACCGCGGAGGTCATCTTGACGTGTGGTGCTGGGGGAGTCGGCAAGACCACCGTTGCCGCAGCGATTGCCCGTGCTGCGGCCAGCGACGGCCGCCGGGTAGCGCTCGTGACGGTCGACCCGGCCCAGCGGCTCGCGGACGCAATGGGTATCGATCTGGGCGACGACCTCACCGAGATCGACATCGATGGCCCTGGCCGATTGTTCGCGTCGATGATCGATACCTCGGCGGCATGGGATCGACTCATCGTCAACCGGGCTCCGAACCCCGACATTGCCCAGCGGCTGCTGGTGAACCCGATCTACCGCAATATCACTGCTCGCTTCATCCAGAGCCACGAGTACATCGCGATCGAACGTTTACACGAGCTGCGGAATCATCCCGATGTCGATCTGCTGGTGGTCGATACTCCGCCATCAGGGCATGCTGCTGATCTGCTCGATGCGCCGGAACGTATGGTCGACTTCTTCAACGGCAATCTGTTGAACTGGCTCACCATGCCCACCCGAAACCGGTTTGCGGCCGTGGCGTCCAAGCCGTTTTTCGCGGCGGTTGACCTTTTGCTTGGCAAGGCGTTCGTCAGCGATCTGAGCCAGTTCTTCGGCGTGTTGCGCGAGCTTGGCCCAGGGTTCACCGAGCGAGCCCAACAGGTCGAAGCAACCCTGCATGAGGAGGCGACGAACTTTGTCATCGTCACCTCACCATCGCCGCGGCCATGCCGCGAGGCGGTGGCGTTTGGCGAACAGTTGGTCCAACGCAAGCTGGCCGCAACGGCGATCGTGTTTAACCGGGTACTGCCCCGATGGCTCGACGATGATGCCGTAGCGACCCAAGCCGATGCTCTGAGGCTGGCCGCCGATGGCGTGGCTGCTCAGAGCCCCCTCGTTGAGCCGCGACACCTGGCCGCAGCTGCTGATCGAGCCGGAGAGCTCCACCGAGTTGCCGTGGCTGAGCGGCAGCGCCTCGATGGATTGCCTGTCGACGGTTTGGTCGTCGAACTGCCCCTGATCGTCGATCGGGCCGAACTGGAGATGGTCGACGAGCTGGCCGCGGTTCTGATGGGCAATACCCGGTAGGACAGGTACCGTCTCGCCTGTGGCAAGCATCTCGGAAATGGCCAGGCTCGGTGCCAATGTAACCGCTCCTCAGCTCACACACCTCCAACGCATCGTTCAGTGGTGGGTGATGCTCGCCGATATCTCCTTTGCGGACCTGCTGCTGTTTGCGCCCGAGCGCGACGGCCGCTTCGTGGTGGTTGGCCAGATCCGTCCTTCGACGGCTCAGACGATGTATCACGATGACGAGGTCGGCCGCATCGTCGACGAGGTCGACCGCCCGTTGGTGGCTCGGGCATTTCGGTTAGGCCAGATCGTCGACGGTGAGATCAACCTCACCGCGAGCTATGGGTCGCGGGCCCAAGTTCAAGGCATCCCTGTGCGTCACCAAGGCGAAATCATTGGTGTCATCACCCGCGAAACCCGGCCTGACCTCGAAAAGGTCCGCCAGTTTGGCCAGTTGGAGCTGAGCTATCTCGACATCTTCGGGCGGTTCAGTCGCATGATCGAACGGGGCGAGTTCCCCTTCGACGAAAGCGACGTCGACCCCGAAGACCTGCCCCGCGTTGGGGATGGTGCTCTTGTCCTCGACGATGAGGCTCGCATCATTTTCGCGTCGCCAAACGGGCTGTCGACCCTGCACCGCATCGGTTTTGCTGGCGCGTTGGTTGGCCGCCGAATGAGCGATCTCGGCTTGGCTCAGAGCATGGTGCGCGATGCCCTGACGATGGTGCGGCCCATGGCTGCCGAAGTCGAGCGCGGTGGCCTCACGATCCAGGTGGTGGCGGTGCCTCTGTCTGGGCCGGCTGACCAACGAGGCGCTCTTGTGATGATGCGCGACGTCACTGAGTTGCGCCGCCGTGACCGGCTGCTGATGTCGAAAGATGCAACAATTCGTGAGATCCATCACCGGGTAAAGAACAATCTTCAGACGATCTCGTCGCTGCTTCGCTTGCAGGGCCGCCGAGTTGAATCAGCCGAAGCCAAGCAGGCCATTGATGACTCAGTGCGGCGGATTCGGGCGATTTCGCTGGTCCATGAAACCCTCGCCCAGGAGTCTGGCGAGGACATTTCTCTGCGCGAGATCGTCGACCAGCTGAGTCGTTTCGTCGAGTCGAGCCTCGTCGACGAAGGTCGGCGCATCCAACTGTCCGTACATGGTGACGTTGGTACCGCTCCCGCCGAAGTGGTCACACCGCTCGCGGTCGTGATCAACGAACTCCTGCAAAATGTGGTCGATCACGCCTATCCGGCCGGCACTGAGGTCGTCGACGGTGTGGTTGGCCATGTGGCGATCCAGCTCCACGGTTCGGCTCGGGCTGGCTTGAACATCGAGCTGACCGACGACGGAGCGGGGCTGCCGATCGCGTTCGACCCCGACCGTTCCGGAGGTCTCGGAACCTCGATTGTTCGGACCTTGGTCACCAGCGAGCTGGGCGGCGTCTTGACGATGGACAACCGTCCCATGGGTGGCACCATCGTGACCATCACGATCCCGCCGATTCGCCCGGCCTAGGCCACGGCACAAGGATTAGACGGCGAGTTTGGCCATCATCGAAAACAGGCCAGCGACGTCGGTTCGGGGTCGCTGGGGGTCAAGCTCGCGGTACACAGTGTCGACATTGACGGCGATACGTTCGCGGTCGATCCAGTCAGAGAACTGGCCGAGTGAGATGTCCGCCGCAGCTTCGCCAGCGGTCATCCCCGCCGCGTGGCGGGCCCGAGCTTCGGCATCGACAAAGGTGAGGTAGTCGCGCACTCGGCGCACGCCGTCGGCATCGGTGAGCGGGCCGTGGCCAGGGACAATGCAGGTGGCATCGAGGCTGACGATCAGATCGCAGGCCGCAATCCAGTTCGAGATCGGCCCGGCCCACATCAGCGGTGTGCCTTCGATGAACAAGATGTCGCCGGTGTAGACCACCCCGGTTTCGGGCACGTAGGCAATGACGTCACCTTCGGTGTGTGCGGGGCCAACCTCGTGGAGCTCGACGGTGAGGTCGCCAACAGTGACGTCGAGGCGACGTTCGAAGGTGACCGTCGGCGGAGTCATGGTGATGCCTTCGAAATCGAAAGCGCTGAAACACTCGACGAGGTAGGTGCCCAAGTCGCCGAGGTTCGGGGCGGCCTTCATGAAGGCATCGAGCACAGCCGGCGGAGTCTGCACCATCTCGGCTGCGCACGCTGATGAGGCAATGATGTCAGCGCCGACCACCAGCTCGTTTCCGTAACAGTGGTCGCCGTTGGCATGGGTGTTGACGAGCTGACGGATGGGAGCCGCCGCGGTGATCGAGCTCATTGAGTCGAGCATGTCGCGGGTCAGTCGCAGGTCGAACAAGGTGTCGACGAGCAGTGATTCGCCGCCGTTGGTCACCAACCCGGCGTTGCTCCAGCCCCAACCGCCGTCGGGTTGGAGGTAAGCGAACGACCCGTTCGCGACCTCGATGAGCCCGTGTGAGTAGGACGCGGCGCGTCCACCATTCGACGACATGCGATCAACCCCTCGCTTGCCGCACCACGCGGCAACGTGAACAGTTCTAGCTGGCGCGAGCTGCAGCTGCGGCGCGTCGACGTGCTCGCCGGATGTCGCGTCGCTCTTCTTCTGAGGTTCCGCCCCAAACGCCAGCGTCTTGGTTGGTGATCAGAGCGAACTCCAAGCACAACTCACGGGCGTTGCACTGGTTGCACACCTCCTTGGCTGCCTCGATCTGGTCGATTGCCAGGCCGGTGGTGCCGACCGGAAAAAACAGCGCCGGATCGGTGCTACGACACGCTGCCTGATCCCGCCAGGTAGCGCTGTCAAGCAACAAGCTTGCGTGAACCGCCATTCCTACGTCCTCTCCCCCCGCACTGGTGCGCCAGTGCGTCTCTTACGTGTCAGGTCAGCCCGTCAGGGAACGGGTCAAATGTTCCTGCACGATGCGTGCAGATTAGTCAGGTCGATCCATTGTCACAAGGACTGAAACTAGTTGTGAGCGAAAATGTTTCTTCTGTTCGCCTGTGCCGGATCTGAAGTGCTGCCGCATCAGCAAACCGGTCGGTCCGTGTGATGAGCTGGTGGGATGTCGACCCCCTTGGTAATTGCCCACCGCGGAGCTTCCGCAGCCTTCGTGGAAAACACCATCGACGCGTTCGTTGGCGCGGTTGAGATGAAATCCGATGCTGTCGAGCTCGATGTTCGTCGCTCGCTCGACGGAGTCTTGGTTGTTCATCACGACGCCCATCTGCCCGATGGGGCCGCGATCTGTGATGTCGTCTTCGGTGACCTCCCACCCCACGTCCCGACCCTCGAGGCCGCTCTCGATGCGTGCGGAGCCCTCGTCGTCAATATCGAGATCAAGAACACCGAGACCGATCCAGGCTTCGAGCCCAACCGAGCGATCGCTGACGATGTGGTGCAGATCGTGCAGGCCCGAACAATGGGTGCTTCCGCGCTCATCTCGTCGTTCGACCTGCCAACAATCGACCGGGTTCGACACCTCGATGCGTCGATTGCGACTGCGTTTCTCATCTACCGAGGTGACGCTCAAGCCGCAATTGAGCTGTGTGTGGCGAGGGGCCACGGCACCATCCATCCACACGATCGGCAAGTCGACGATGAGTTCATGCGTCTTGCTCGACTGCACGAGCTCACGGTGAACGTCTGGACCATCGACGACCCCAAACGAATGGTGGAGCTCGCAGCCTTGGGCGTCGACGGCATCGTGACCAATGTGCCCGACGTGGCGTCGGCGACGCTCGCCGCTCTTTGAGGTCAGCGAGACGTTCTGGTCAGCGAGCGAGCGGGGCCCCGAGCACCGGAACCACCAGCGACATTCGGTCCGGACGCCACTGGAACACCAGCCGATCGGTCTCACCGAGATGGTCCCCGTCGACCTGGTACGGGAATGGCCCGTGGCCGGTCACCGTCACATCGGTCACCCCGGATCGATGGGCAACGTGGGGGTTCGTCGACACGCTGGCGTCGCCCTTGATGAGCTGGCTGACCAAGCCAAGCATGGGCATGAGCTTCATGGTCTTCACCCCGATGGTGGACAGGGGCGAATCAATCGTTGCGGTGGGGTCGATCGATAGCGGCTTGCTTCCGAGGTAGGTGTATGGATCGGTGTTCAACACAATCGAGAGATGGACGCCATCGACGACAGTGCCGTCGGCGAACTCGAACATCATTCGCGGCCGGCTGCGGTCATAGTGGCGGAACCAGGTGGTGAACCCGGCCCAGATGAACAACGGATGGCCCGCGTAGCGCTTGAGCCCCGAACGTTTCTCAACCTGTTCGACCACCGCGGCATCAAATCCGAGGCCGGCATGAAAGAGGAAATACCGACCGTTCACCGACGGCAAGCCAATACGTCTGATCGACCCTCGCCTCACCGCGTCGAGGATGACCTCGGTGGCATCCACTGGATCATCGGGCGTGTGCAGCGTGCGCGAAAACACGTTCGTGCTGCCGCCTGGCAACGCCGCGAGCGCGCAGTTCGTGCCGACAAGACCGTTCGCCGCTTCGTTGACAGTGCCATCACCTCCGAGCACGACGACGAGATCGACGCCAGCGGCGGCGGCTCCTTGCGCCAAGCGGCTGGCATGGCCGCGGCGACTCGTCTCGGCAACCGTGACCTCGTGCTCGCGAGCCAGCGCCTTGCCGATGATGACGCGCGTGCGTGCGGTCACCGATGACGCAGAGCCATTAACGAGCAGCAGGACCTTCACGGCGTGCATTGTCGCAGGAATCCCGAGCGGGCGATCACCGTGTGCAACATCGCACATCGCACCGTTGTTCGTGGCCCAAAAACTGGTCCGCCAAAATTGAACCTGAGTAATTGAGCCCGAGTATTTGCTGATGGCGTGCAGATTGGCCAGACTCTTACCCCTATGAAGGTCGCCGTTTGCGTCAAGCAGATCCCTGACCCGGCAGTGCCGGGCAAGTTGGATCCCTCAACCAACACACTCAACCGCTCAGACAAGCCCATCCTCGACGAGTCCGACTCCTATGGGGTCGAGCTTGCGTTGCAGCTTGTCGAGGCCGCCGGTGGTGGCTCGGTCACCCTGGTGTCGATGGCCCCAAACAGCGAGATGTCCGGTATTCGTACCGCGCTCGCCATGGGCGCCGACGATGCCATCCTCGTGAGCGACCCTGCGCTTGCTGGTAGCGACGCGCTGGGTACGGCAAAGGTCTTGGCTGCGGCCATCGCCCGCTGCAACCCAGACCTCGTGCTGGCTGGTGTGGAATCATCCGATGGCTACACCGGCACGGTTCCTGAGCAAATCGCTGCCGCAATGGGAATTGCGTCGGTCACTTTTGCCAAGAAGATCGAGGTCGCTGATGGTGGCCTCAAGATCGAACGCCAGACCGACAACGGCTATGACGATGTCACCTGCCCGATGCCCGCGTTGGTGTCGGTGACCGGTGGTGTCGTCGAGCCCCGCTATCCGTCCTTCAAGGGCATCATGGCGGCCAAGAAGAAGCCAGTCGACGAGGTCACCATTGCCGACCTTGGCATCGATGCCAGCACCGTTGGCAAGTCGGGGGCGCGCCAAGAAACTGTTGCCGTTGTCGACGCCGAAGCTCGCCAAGCTGGCGAGATCGTGGTTGACGAGGGCGAAGCCTTCCAGCGCATTGTCCAGTACCTGACCGATCTCAAGGTCATCTGAGGAGCCTGCTGTGTCTATCAACACCATTTGGGTCTATGCCGAAGGCACCGACGCTCCGTCGACGCTGACGCTCGAACTGCTCACCAAGGCCCGTGAGCTGGCATCCAACGTCGCCGCAGTCGTTGCGGGAGACGGTTCCGCATTCGCCGCAGCCCTTGGCGCCCACGGCGCAACCAAGGTGTACGCCACTGGCGACCTTGCTGGCGCCCTGCCGTCCATTCCTGCCGCGTCGGCGATTGCGGCCCAGGTAGCGGCGGGCAACGGCCCAGACGCCATCTTCTTTGGCCAGACCTATGAGGGCCGCGACGTCGCTGCCCGCTTGTCGGTCATGCTCGACCAGCCAGTTGTGACCAACAATGTCGACGTGCGCGTCGACGGCGACACCCTCGTGTGTGACGAGCCGGTGTTCGGTGGCGTTCAGACCTTGTCGACTGCCTTCCGAAACGACGGGGTCAAGATCGCCTTGTTCCGCCCGAAGTCTTTCGAGGCGTCGCAGAGCGGTGGCGGAGCTGCAGAAGTTGTGGCCATCGAGGCCACCGATCACGGCACGGCTCGCATTGTCGAGCGCCACGTCGAAGAACTCGAGGGTCCCCAGCTCGACGATGCAGCCATCGTGGTGGCTGGCGGTCGTGGCATGGGCGACGCCGACAACTACCAGCTGGTCGAAACCCTGGCCAAGAAGCTTGGCGCCGCTCCAGGCGCATCGCGAGCCATTGTCGACGCCGGTTGGGTGCCCTATGCCTACCAGGTTGGACAGACCGGCAAGGTCGTCAAGCCCAGCGTGTACATCGCCTGTGGCATCTCGGGCGCAACCCAGCATCTTGTTGGTATGAAGGGCTCCAAGACCATCATCGCGATCAACAAGGACCAGGAAGCCCCGATCTTCGGTGTTGCCGACCTCGGAATTGTTGGCGATGTCAACAAGGTCATGCCTGCCCTCATTGAGGCGCTGAACAGCAAGGGCTGACAGCTAGGCGCATGGGCGCCGCTGTTGTCATGAACGATTCTGGGCCGCTCTTCGGAGCGGCCCAGCGTCGTTAGACGAGGGGCCAGGGATACCGACGGCCGGTGTGGTCGATCGGAAACATGCCAGTTTCGGCCACGTCGACAGCCCGATGCCAAAGCGCCGCGGTTTCGTCACGGGCCAGCAGATCGATCAGCGAATCGGGGACGCCCTCTTCTGCGAGGCGCTGAATTGGCGCCATGAGGGCTTCGCTGATTGGCTCGCCTCCGAATTCCCAGATCACGGTGCGTAGCTTGAAGTCGGCTGCAAAGCACAACCCGTGGTCGATACCCCACACATGTCCGGCGACGTCGTCGGTGGCTCCCGCAACGAGCACGTGTCCGCTCTTGCGGTCGGTGTTGTTGGCCAACAGATCGAACGCAC
The DNA here is from genome assembly GCA_964350975.1 of uncultured Acidimicrobiales bacterium. Lineage (GTDB taxonomy): Bacteria > Actinomycetota > Acidimicrobiia > Acidimicrobiales > Poriferisodalaceae > JAADHX01. The sequence goes on from CAYGMW010000001.1 coordinate 54,253, forward strand.
ACATTCGCTGAAGCTGCTCGTGATAGGCCGGATCCTCGACCAAGGTGAAGTGGTGCTGGCTGAAGTCAGCATCGACGAACAGCTGCACCGAGCCAACACCGAACGTGCCGTCACGTTCGACGGTTGGGGGCACCATCTCCCACCCGAGAGCGTCTGCGAGCTCGTACGCCGCGACCTCTCGGCGATACAAACCCTCGGGAAAATCCCACAGTGGGCGCTCACCTTTGGCCGGTTTGTAGATCGCGGTCTCGGTGCGACCCCCATGGTGAATCTTGACAAGGAACGTGGCGTTGGACGAATAGGGCATCCGTCCTTCCACCTCCATCTCGCCCAGCCGCAGGACCTCGAGCGGTGAGCTGACTTCAATGCCGTGATCGTGGTCGCTGGTCACGGGTGTCAGTGAGGCCGATGGCCGTTCTGGCGACCAAAATCGCGCCCGAAATCAATGAGCGCCAGCGCGTGGGCCACGAACCCGCGGGCTGCTTCATACGACAGATGGAACTGGGCCTGTGCTGGGTCGGAGTCCGGCTGGTCATCATCAAAGTCGTCAGTGAGCTCCTCAGCAATGATCACCATGCGCTCGTGCTCGGCGTCGATTGCGATGCCCAGTCCAGCGATGGTCCAGGCTGCGATCACCGGCTCGATCATCTCGGTCGGACGCTTCGGTGTGCTGTGATCGCCCAGCTGATCCAACACTTCTGCCATTGCGCTCGCGACGGCTTGGATCTGAGCCTTTTCGAGCTTCAGCGTCACGAGGGTCGTGGCGTCGTGGGCCTGGATGAAGAAGATCCGCTGCCCAGGGTCGCCGATGGTGCCGGCGACAACATTGATCGGCTCGAGCAGGTCGAACGATTCACTCACTGGTTAGCTCCTGTCGGGGATGTATCGGGGAAGGTTGTGGGCCCAACGCCCGCTCACGCAGGAGCGAGCTCGGTGAGTGGGCCGCCAATGGAGTTGACCGTGAGCACGGTTGGCCCGTCTTGGCTGTACAACACCGCTGAGATCGAACACGGCGAGACGACGATTCGTTGGAAGAGATCGAGATGGGTTCCCATCGCCGAAGCGACGAGAGCTCGGATTGGATCTGCGTGGGACACACAGACGATGGTGTCACCAGGATGGGCCTGCACCAAGGCGTTGACCGTGTCGTTGATACGGGTCTGCATTGCCGAAAACGACTCACCACCAGGGAAGGTGAACCCGCTCGGGAACTTCTGCACTGTCTTCCATTCCGGCAGCTTGTAGAGATCTCTGAGCTTGCGGCCGGTCCAGTCGCCGACGTTCAGTTCGAGCAGTCCGTCGTGGGCTACGACCTCAAGATCGAGCGCGGCCGCGATCGGCGCCGCCGTTTCTTGGGTGCGTTCGAGCGGTGATGCATACACAGCAGCGACCTTGCGCCCGAGCGCCGAGATTCGTTCGGCGGCGGTGTCGGCCTGTTGTTGGCCGACTTCGCCTAGGTGGAGACCAGGACTCCGACCGGGAAGCTCGTCGCCGGTTGTTGGTGTCTTTCCGTGGCGGACAAAGATCACCAACGTCGGCTTTGGGGCGGATTCCGGGCTCGGCGAGGCTGCTTCTTCAGACATCAGCTGGCAAACCTAGCGTCACCCTGGCGCTACCGTGCGAGCTATGAGCACCCTCGATGTATTGGCCGAGGAGATTTCGTCGTGTCGTCAGTGTCCGCGTCTGGTGTCGTGGCGAGAACAGGTCGCAGCCGACAAACGAGCGTCGTTTCGAGATGAGACGTACTGGGGCCGACCCGTCCCCGGATTTGGCGATCCCCAGGCGTCAGTGTTGGTGGTTGGCCTGGCACCAGCAGCTCATGGTGCGAATCGAACCGGTCGCGTCTTTACGGGTGACCGGTCGGGCGACTTCTTGTTTGCGTCGATGTTTCGGACGGGTTTTGCGAGCCAGCCTGAAGCCACCCACCTTGGGGACGGACTCACGCTGACCGGAGCTTGGGTCACTGCTGCGGTTCGTTGTGCCCCGCCCGCCAATAAGCCCACGACGGATGAGCGCGACATGTGTCGTCCCTTCATCGAACGAGAACTTGCCCTGCTCACGAACGTGTCGGTGATCGTCGCTCTTGGTCAATTTGGGTACGGGGTGGCGGCCAGCCTCGTTGGCGTGAGCCCTCGACCGAAGTTCGGCCATGGTGTCGAGGCCACATGGGGGGACGGCCGTACCATGATCTGTTCGTTCCATCCAAGCCAGCAGAACACCTTCACGGGCCGGCTGACCACCGACATGCTCGACGCCGTTTTCGGGCGGGCTGCGGAGTTGAGCCAGTAGGCCAGCAGCTCGGTGCATACTGAGCCAATGACTCGCCGACCAGAACCGCTGCTTGTTGGATGGCGTGAATGGGTTGCGTTGCCGGTCCTTACCGAACGGGCCATTGTCAAAGCCAAGATCGATACGGGTGCGTTGACTTCAGCGCTGCACGCGCCACGGTTGTCCATCACGACGACCGCCGAGGGTTCGGTCGCTCGGTTCTTGCTGCATCCGGCCCAACGAACCTCCGCGTCCTCGGTGTGGGTTGAGCTGCCCGTTCATGAGTTCCGCACGGTGCGATCTTCTAACGGCCATCAACAACGCCGACCGGTAGTGGTGTGCGACATCGTGTTAGGTTCGAACCGCTTCCCCGTCGAATTCACCCTCGCTGACCGCAGCTCGATGGGTTTTCGAATGCTCTTGGGACGCTCAGCGCTCCGTCGGCGCTTCTACGTCGATCCCGGCCATTCGTACCTGCTCGGTCAGCCTGCCGATCCGAAAGACGCTCGATGAAGCTCGGAATCTTGTCTCGTGCCCCGAAGGCCTACAGCACCCAACGTCTCGTGCAGGCCGCAACCGACCGGGGCCACGACGTTCGCGTGCTGAACACCCTGCGTTTTGCGATCGATCTGTCCGGCGACGAACCGGACCTCCAGTACCGTGGCCGCCCGCTTGCCGACCTCGACGCGGTGTTGCCGCGCATCGGCGCATCGATCACCTTCTTCGGCACTGCTGTGGTGCGCCAGTTCGAGCAGATGGACGTGTACACGCCAACTCCTTCGAACGGCATCTCCAACAGCCGCGACAAGCTCCGCTCAATGCAGTTGTTGTCTCGCCACGGCGTTGGTATTCCGGCTACCACGTTCGTACGCGATCGGGCCGACGTGCTGCCGGCGATCGAGCGGGTCGGCGGCGCTCCTGTGGTCATCAAATTGCTCGAAGGCACCCAAGGTATTGGGGTCATCCTGGCTCCGGACACCAAGGTGGCCGAGGCCGTGATTGAGACCCTCCAGAGCACGAAACAAAACGTCTTGATCCAAGCGTTCGTCGCCGAGAGCAAGGGACGCGACATTCGGGCCTTGGTCGTCGGCGACCAGGTGGTGGCGGCGATGCGGCGGGTCGCACAAGGCGACGAGTTCCGCTCCAACGTCCATCGCGGTGGCATTGCCGAGGTAGTGAAGCTGAGCGACGAATATGTCGACGTTGCCCTGCGCGCTGCCCAAGTGATGGGGTTACGTGTTGCGGGCGTCGACATGCTCGAGGGAAATGACGGCCCCCAAGTGATGGAGGTCAACTCTTCCCCAGGACTTGAAGGCATCGAAACCGCCACCGGTCTCGATGTGGCTGGAGCCATTGTCGATCACGTCGCGACCCAGGTGCGATTCCCTGAGCTCGACGTTCGCCAGAGGCTGTCCGTGAGCGCCGGATACGGAGTGGCCGAGTTGGTGCTGCACGAACAGGCCGACCTGATTGGCGCCAGCATCAAGGAGTCCGGCTTGCGCGAACGAGACATCAGCGTCTTGACCCTGACTCGCAACGGCAAGGTCATCCCGAACCCACGCATCGACCGAGTGCTCGAAGAGGCAGACAAGCTCTTGGTGTTCGGCAAGCTCGAATCCATGCGCGATCTTGTCCCCGAGCGCCGACGCCGTCGAGCTCGGACCAAGGTTCGGCCCTTGCCTGAGACCTTGGTGACCGACCTGCCGGACCCGGCTGGCGAGTCGGGATAGGAAGCTCCATGTCACGATCAAGCCAGCGGGCTCGGTTTCGTATTCGCGACACGGTCGTGCTTCCAGGACGGCGAGCCCAGCTCGAACTTCCGATCGGTCGCCTGATTTCGGGCACCGAGATTGCGCTGCCAGTGATTGTTGTCCATGGCGCAACAGACGGCCCCACGATTGCCTTCAGCGCAGCGTTGCATGGAGATGAGCTGTGCGGCGTTGAGATTATTCGCCGAGTGTTGGCCGCGGTCGATCCAAAAACCCTGTCGGGCACCATCATCGCGACACCGGTCGTGAACGTTCACGGATTCAACACCGGCGATCGGTACTTGCCGGACCGGCGCGACCTCAACCGCTCGTTCCCTGGTTCGGACAAGGGGTCGATGGCGGCTCGGATTGCCAACCTGATGATGACCGAGGTGATCGAGCGGGCGTCGGTCGCAATCGATTTCCACACTGGGTCTGATCACCGCACGAATCTGCCCCAGATCCGATGCGACCTACAAGATGCCGCCACCCGGACGTTGGCGGAGGTGTTTGGCGCCCCACTCATGATGCATAGCGCCACCCGAGACGGATCGATGCGCGCTGCGGCTGCTGCGGTCGACACCACGATGTTGTTGTTTGAGGGCGGCGAAGCCTTGCGCTTCGACGAGCACGCGATTCGGGTGGCGACTGCCGGCACGAGGCGGGTGCTGCATCATCTCGGTATGGTGGCGGACGCCCCGGCGCAGACCCAGCCAAGCGCAGTAGCGATGTCGTCTCGTTGGAGTCGGACCAGTCGCAGCGGCCTGCTCCATCTCGAAGTCGAACTTGGTGATCGAGTCGAAGCCCGTCAGCTGGTCGGGTCGGTCTATGACCCGTTCGGAAAACGACTGGCCCGAATCTCCAGCCGGTCTGCAGGCGTCGTGATCGGGGCGACCCTGCAGCCCATTGTCAATCGCGGCGATGCGGTCATCCACGTCGCCGAGGTCTGAAGTAGCCGGGTCTAGCCAAAAGAATCTGCGAGCCAGCTTCGTAAGGCCTGCTTTTGGACCTTGCCCATCGCGTTGCGAGGCAGGACGTCGACGAACTCGATGCGGCGCGGGTGTTTGAACCGGGCCAGGTGTTCGCTGAGAACTTCCATGAGCTGAGCTGCGGTGACGTCTCCTACCACCACGGCAACGATGCCCTCGCCGAAGTCAGGGTGGGGAACGCCGATGACCGCAGACTCCACCACCCCGTCGACTGCGTCAAGTAGCAGCTCGATCTCTTTGGGGTAGACGTTGTAGCCACCCGAGATGATCATGTCTCCAGCGCGGCCTTCCAGGGTGAGCCGACCCTCGTGGTCGAGGCTGCCCACATCGCCAGTCACGAACCAGCCGCCGTCGCGCATTTCTGATGCGGTGGCATCGGGTCGGTTCCAGTAGCCAACCATGAGTCCCGGCCCTCGCATCTCGACCATTCCGGTCTCGTTTGGGGCACCATCGCGTTCATCGTTGATGCGCACCCTGACCTCGGTCGCGGGGAGTGCCATCCCTACAGTGCCAGCGATTCGGTCGCCTCGGTACGGATTTGAGGTGATGATCCCGCACTCGGTCATCCCGTAGCGTTCGACGATCTGGTGTCCCGTGCGCTGCTCGAACTCCGAGTGAACGGCTTCGGTCATGGGTGCTGACCCAGAAGTGAACAGCCGCATCGATCTGCAGGCGGTCCGATCGAAGCGCGGGTGACTGAGTAGACGGGTGTAGTGCGTCGGGACCCCCATCATGGTCGTGCAGCCAGGGAGCAGGTCGACGACCTGGTCTGCGTCGAAGCGTTCAGGGAAGTAGACCGAGCACCCGGACAACAACGCACAGTGCAGGGCAACGAACAGGCCGTGGACATGGAAAATCGGCAAGATGTGCAACAGCACATCATCGCGGTCAAACTCCCACAGCCCAGCGAGCCCTCGGGCGTTGGCGATGAGGGCGTCATGGGACAACATGGCGCCTTTCGACCTGCCCGTTGTGCCCGAGGTATAGAGCATCATCGCCACATCTGACCCACGACGGGAGGTGATGCCTGTCGCCGGTTCGGCTTCGTCAGCATCAGCGGCGAGCGCGCTGAGCGTCACCGAAGTTGCGCCGTCGACGCTGGTTGGTTCGTCCGTCACGACAAGTGTTGGTGCCGCGTCGCCGACGAAATAGGCCAACTCGGCGTGGGTGTAGGCCGTGTTGAGCGGCACCTCGATGGCGCCCAGTTGCAGGCAGGCCAGATACAACGCGGCGGCGTCGACGCTCTTCGTTACCTGGGCAATCAACCGATCGCCCGGCTCGACACCTCGCTGCGCCAAGACGGTGACAAGCGACGCGGCGCGAGTAAACACCTGGCTATAGCTCATGGTGCTGGTTGCTGCTGTGGCGGACCCAGGCACAACGAAGAGGGACCGGTCGTTGTGGCCCATTGGGTCGGCATCGCGGTGCAGACCCGAGTGAGCCAGCACCTGAAACAGGTTCGGTGCGAAGTTCATCGATGGGTTCCGTCGAATCCTGAAACGATGCGCTGCATGACGTCGATCAGCACCTCGGGACGGTCCTCAGGTCGCGATCCGAGACGGATCGTGACAAGGTCGAGCGTCGGGTTCATCCAGATGTATTGACCGTCATAGCCATGGCATCCAAAGGTGCCGTAGCGATCCTCGTGGCACCAGAAGTGGGCCCCGTGGGTAAATCGATCGACGCCTCGCGAGGCCTCCGTTGGGGTCCGACAGGTGTCGATCCAGGCTTCGGCAACGACCTGTTCGCCGTTCCACTGTCCACCTCTCAGGCAGAACAGACCAAAGCGGGCAAAGTCGAGAGCTGTGGCGTAGACAAACGACGAGCCAATGAAGGTGCCGGCGTTGTCGAACTTTGGTATTGCCGATGTCATTGCAAGTGGTTCGAACAAGCTCCGGCCTATGGCGTCGGCGGGGCTTGTTCCGGTGGTTGCGCCCAGCTGTTCGCCGACGAACCGGCTGACAATATTGGTCGTGCCGCTGCTGTACAGGTAGCTGGTGCCCGGTTCGTGGGCCAGCGGCTTCGATGCAGCGAACCCCGCCGTGTCGCTCTTGGCGTCACCGAAGAGCATCTCGACCACATCGCTTGGTTCGTCGGGGGAGTACACCTCAGTCCACTCCAGACCCGAGGTCATCGTCAGCAGGTCGCGAGCGGTGATCGCTGCCCGAGGGTCACCAGGAGAACTCCATTCAGGTACGGGTGCCGGCGCCATGAGTTCGAGGTCGGTCATGGCGAACAGCACCGCGGTCATCGACTTTGCCATCGACCATGAGATCAGGGTTGATGCGGCGTCGATGTCATCGCCATAGCGCTCGATCACGACGCGCCCGCCTTGGACTACAACAAAGGCGTCGGTTCGGCCAAGGTCGGGGTTGGCCCCGTCAAACAAGCTGTCGACGAGACCGTCGATCAGCGGCCCATCCGCCAGCTGTGGCTCGCCGCGACTCCACTCTTGGGTGGGCCACGAAACGTCGGAGGGT
>CAYGMW010000001.1:61747-65556 GCA_964350975.1 uncultured Acidimicrobiales bacterium
GAGGGATCAGGTCCATCGTGGCATCCTCATAGACATGCGCGACAACCTAGTAACAAACGCAGTGTTGCTCGCGATGGCCGCGGTAGCGATCTTGCTTGCCGGTTGTAGCGGGGGCACATCCAGCATCAACGACGGGGCGGCCCCGGCCACCAGTGCTGGTTCTGCAACAACTCAGGAGGCTCCGACTACTTCGTTGGTGCCGACCTCGCTGCCAACGACGACGGTTGAGACCACGACGACTACCACCGAACTCCTACGACCGGATCTGACCCGCTCGATTGCGTTCCTCGACGCCTGCGTGCCGAGGGATCCCGCGATTTCAGGTTCTCTTGCTGGACCGTGTCGATGCTCGCTTGGCGAGGTCGCGCGAGTTGTTGCCGACGGCGAGTGGGAGCTTCTCGAGGATCGCATTGTCGCCGAACAGGATCTGCCTGCGGTGATTGTTGCGGCGCTGGAATCGTGTCGCGACGCGTCGGCTCCGGTGATCGACGACGTTCAGCGAGTTCGCCTCGAGGGAGCGTGCGCTGGAGTCGCAGGGCACACCGACGACAGTTGCCAGTGTGCAGTCGACCGAGCGGTGCAGATCGTCCCCGGCGATCTGATTGATGACTTCGCAGCCGCAGTCGACCGAGAGATCGTCCCGTCGATGGCTGACCTCGTTCGTCGGTGCCTCGCGGCCTAGCTACTTCTTCGTTGGGATCGGCAGCAAGGCCGGTTTGTCCCATGCGAACTCTGGCCAGCGGGCCCGGCTCTTTTCGCTGAGCTTGCGCATCAGGGCGATTGCGCCTGGGTCATCGTCGCCTGGCCGGCCGATCAGCGAGCCGTCCTCGAGCATCTTGATAATGATCTCGCGGCCGAGGTCGGTGCGGACGATCGTCAAGGTCCAGTCGTTGTACTTGCCAATACCGCCAGTGGAAATGTCGGCGTGTTCGGCCGCGAAATCGGGGCAGAAGTTGCACCCTTCGCGGGTCCAGGCATGACATTCCTTGAGATTGATCTCGTAGTACCCGCCGTCGTGGGTCCAGATTTGGAACACACCCTTGATGTTTGTCTTCTTGATGGTGGTGCGGTCGAGGCCGTACTTGAGCTCGAAAAGTTCTTCGAAGATGGCTTCGTCGAACGACTTTGAGCACAGCAGCCCGATGTTGAGGGCGAACCGGTTGCCGACCTTGCCGATCTTGCGGCTCTTCATCACCGGCACGATCGAGCTCTGGCAGCTCATGCCGACGAGGGCGATCTTCTTGGCTCCTGATTCGAGGGCTTCATCCATCGCGAGTGGGTTGGCCGAATAGGTGTAGCGGCTGCCGGCCCCCCGAAGCACATCGTCTTTGGTGTAGGCAACACCAGGCGACGCGGTCCACTGGTCGCCGTCGCCGTCGCCCACATATGACGTCAGCGCGGCATCGATGTAGCCGTGGTCGAGGGCCCAAATCAGGATCGCTGAGACCAGGCCGCCGTCTTGTCCAGTCTGGTGAACGAAGTCGTCGCTGGCCCTCGTCAAGATGATGTCTTTGTAGATGCCGGCTGGGTCGTCGGCGCTGCGGTGTTTGCCGAACATGAAGTCGTCGGCCTCGGTCTCCCACGTGCGAAAGCGGGGGCAGGCGCGGGTACAGCTGGTGCAGCCCTTTTCGCCGTGGATGCAGTTGTCGGCGCCCAACTCCTCTTCGAGGTGGAACGGCTTGAACCCGCCCTGAGCGTGGTCGTACCCGATCACGTCATGAGGACATGAGATGACACATCCCGAACAACCCGTACACAGCCCGGTCGTGATGACCTCCGAGTACAGCTCTTTCCACTGGTGGGTCCAGCGTTCCTTCGCCGCAGGGGCGTCAGATGAGGTCGGCGCGTCGGTGTCAGTCACAGCCATCGGGCCACTGTAGGGGCGTTGCCGCCTGCGTACCCAAGCAACGGGGTGTCCGTCATGTGAATGTGCGAATCGCGAGCAGCCCAACGGACACTGACAACGTGGCGACGATGGCCAGGTCGAACCCCCGTGAGCTGAGTCGGTCGCGTAGCGAAGCCCCGAACGGGATTGTCGCCAGCGCGGGGATGACCGAGATGAGGGCGGCCACCCAGCGGCCCGACATCTCGCCGCTGCCGAGCAGGATCACGAATTGGGTGATCCCGGTGATCAAGAACAGCGACGTCACCGATGCGATGTGGGCGCCTCGAGGTAACCGGTACGCGTGGACCCATGTTGCGACGACTGGGCCCGAGATGCCGATACTGCCTTGTAGGAGGCCAGCCGTCGCTCCGGCTGCCGGGGCCCAGCGGCGAGACATTGCTGCGTCGATGGTCAGCGAGGGCGCGGCAAAGAACAACACGACATAGACCGCCACTACCGCGACGAGTGCGGCGATGATCGGCTCTTCTGGAGCACTCAACAACACAAAGGCTCCAATGGCGGAGCCGACAATGCCTGCGCCAGCCAGCATTGGTAGATCTCGGGTCTCGGCGAGGTGGCTGCGTTCTCGAAACATCAGCGCTGCGTTCAGCACCAGGTTCGGCAACGCAATCACCACGACGGCGTCTTCAATGCCGACAACGAGCGAGATGATCGGGATGCCAATGATGGGCAGTCCCATACCCGTCACACTCTTGAGCACAGACCCGACGACGACGGCGCAGACAACAACAAGGAGTTCGAGGCCGGTCACCGCACCAAGTCTGCCTGCAAAAGAAGTGGCGGCCGCGTTTGGGCTCAGTTGGTTACCCGCCGGTAACCTCGCCGGCATGGACCTCACCTATCCCCCCGAAGCAGAAGAGTTCCGCGTCGAGATTCGCGACTGGCTCACCACGAACTTGCCCCAGGGGTGGTTCGATGCCGATGGCGAACGAGACCACGACTTTGAATTGTCCGGTGACGACCGGGCCCAGTTCAACCAGGAGTGGCCTGAGAAGTTGTTCGCTGGCGGCTGGATCTGTGCCTCGTGGCCTCAGGAGTACGGTGGCAAGGGCCTGTCAACAATGCAGTCAGTTGTGCTGTCTGAGGAGTTTGACCGAGCCGGTGCTCCGATGCGGGGTGACTTCTTCGGCGACACTCTCGTTGGCCCGACCATCTTGCAGTGGGGCACCGAGGAACAAAAGAAGCAGTTCCTGCCGGGCATCTTGAGCGGCTCGACCCGCTGGTGCCAAGGCTTCTCTGAGCCGGGATCGGGTTCTGACCTCGCGGCGTTGCAATGCAAGGCCGAGCTCGACGGCGACGAGTGGGTGATCAACGGCCAGAAGGTCTGGACTACCCAAGCCCAAAACGCTGATTACTGCTTCTTGTTGACTCGCACCGACTCTTCGGTGGCCAAGCACGCTGGCATCTCCTACATGCTCGTGCCGATGGATCAGCCCGGTGTCGAGATCCGCCCCATCCACCAGATCGATAGCTCAGCTGAGTTCAACGAGGTGTTCTTCACCGATGCCCGCTGCAGCAAGGATGCTGTGGTTGGCGGGGTCAACAATGGCTGGAAGGTGGCGATGACCACCCTTGGTTTCGAGCGAGGAACGTCGGCCACGACGGGTCACCGCCGCTTCGAACGTGAGCTCGACGCCATCATCGACGTGGCCAGGTCGAACGGGAAGATTCAGGATCCGCTGATTCGGCAACGTCTGGCGTGGGCCAAGAGCAAGGTGGAGATCATGCGGATCAATGGTCTTCGTTCACTCGCCGACGTGCTCAATGGCACCCGGAACGCAGCGGCCCTTGGGGCTGCGAACAAGATGAACTGGTCGGAGTATCACCGCGCTGTGATGGAGCTGTACCTCGACATCGAGGGTGCTCACGGGCAGTTGCTCACTGGCGACGTCGAGTCGGCTTC
>CAYGMW010000002.1:0-17307 GCA_964350975.1 uncultured Acidimicrobiales bacterium
CTGCTCCCACCACGGTGGCGACTACTGCCGCTGCGGTTACGACCACCGTTGCCCCGACCACCGTTGCCACAACCTCAGCGCCCGTCGTCACCGCAGCGGCGGTGACGACAACTTCTGAGAGCAGCGTTACGGTGCTGGGGCAGGTCGATCCGCCTGCTGATGACACTGAGAATCCTGGCTTGGGTATCGATGGCGAATTGGCGGCCACTGGTGTCAACCTGACCCTGGCACTCAGTGGCCTGTCCTTGATCGCCGCAGGGTTCGCCATGGTGGTCTTTGGTGCTGTTGCTGACGACCGTCGTCAGCTGGCGCTCGTACGCCGCTGAGCGGGTGACTGAGTTCGAAGCACTGGTTGCCAGGGTCGTCGAGGCGACCTCGCCCGGCGACGTCATGACCTATGGCGAGGTGGCCCTTGAGGCCGGTCGGCCTGGGGCGGCGCGTGCGGTCGGGAGCATCCTGGCCAAGGGCGGCGTCGATGGGTGGTGGCGGGTCGTGACGTCGACGGGCCGGCTGGTGCCCGGTATCGAAGCCGAGCACGCACAACGTTTGGTCGCCGAAGGTGTTGAGATCCGCAACGGCCGGGTTGTGGTCTCTCGGCACCGCTGATGGGGTGAAAACGCAAACAGCGACGGCCGTGGCCGTCGCTGTTGGGCAGATCGGAAAGATCTGTTGGTCTTTAGCGTTCTTCTTTGAAGATCACATGGCGACGAAGCACGGGATCGTACTTACGAAGCTCGATGCGCTCGCGAGTGTTGGTCTTGTTCTTGCGGGTTACATACGTGAAGCCGGTGCCCTCGGTGGAGCGCAGCTTGACGATCGGACGCTTGTCAGACTTGGACATTAGATTTTCACCCCGCGACGGCGCATGTCAGCAAGGACGGACTCAATGCCGTTCTTGTTGATGGTCTTGATGCCCTTGGTGCTGACGGTCAACGTCACCCACCGCTTTTCGCTGGGCACCCAGAAGCGCTGCTTTTGAATGTTTGGTCGCACCCACCGCTTCGTACGGCGGTGCGAGTGCGACACGTTAAATGCCGTCGTGGGCTTCTTGCCCGTGACTTGACAGACGTTGCTCATCGCTGAGGGACCTCGTGGAATCTGGTGGGACGCTCCCAGCCAGAGGGAACAGGTGACGGGCCCGGGGCCACGCCGACGGATCAGGCTACCAGAGGTGGCGGTGGTTTCACCAGGGGTGTCGAGCGAATTCGCGATCAGCGGCCAAATGAGGTGGCTTCGGGGTCACCGGATGGCGTGGAACCTGCCGCCCCTGGTGCCCACATAGATCGTTCCGTTCCATACCGCTGGGGTCGATTCGATGCACCCGCCCAGCGCCAGCTGCCACAGCTGGGTGGGCGTGGCCGAGGTGTCGGACACATCGAAGGCTCTGAGCTGGCCGTTGCAGTCGCCCTGGATCAACACATCGTCGACCACCACCGGGGATTGCCACAACGGTCCTGGCAGGTTCAGCGTCCAGCGGACTTCGCCTGTGGCTCGATCGACGCCGAGGACTCGTCCGCCGTTGGTGGGCGCTATGACGATGTCTCGGTGAAGAGCCGGTGTGGCCCAGATTCCTCCATCGATGCGATCGTGGTCCTTGACCGACCAGACGATGGGGTCGTCGGCGCGAGGGTCGAGTTTCACGAGCTGTCCGACTTCGCGTGCTCGCTCGAGGCCCCGTTCGTACTCGGCGCCGACGTAGAGAAAACCTTCGTCGTCGACGACGATCGAGGCGTCGACGTCGTCGCCCATCCAAAAGCGGAACGTTCGGGTCGGCTCGACGCCAGCATCGAGGCCGGTGATGTCCCACCCCTGGACAAGGCCACCCGAGTTGGCGAAGTACACGGTGTTGCCACTGATCGCGACCGAGTTCTCGATCGAGACATTGTTTCCGACAGCTCGGATGAGTTCGTCGTCCCAGCCGGCGGCGTGGAACACGATCTCTGGGTCGACGGTGACGAACCCGTCGGCGTCGTATCCCCGGTTGAGCTTGACGATGTGGAAGCGGGAGTTCTCGCCACCTTCGAACAAGTAGTCGTTGATGATGAGCGGCGAGCCGTCCCAGTCGTTGTTCCACTTTGTGGGGCCAACATCGGTAGCTGACAGGCGCCAGAGCTCGACGAGTTCGCCGCCGCGGTCCCAGGCCAGCGCTCTGAGGTAGTTGTCGCGTGACCCGGTGTAGATGATGGGGTATCCGTCGGGGTCGACCGTGACACTGCCCTTGATGATGTCGCCCGTGACGAAGTCGGCGAACTCGCGGTCGCCGGTGTCGGCGTTGAGCACATGCACTGCCCGGTCGTAGGCACCAAAGGCAACCCAGGTGTCGCCGTCGACCTCCCAGACCGAAGGCTGTCCGGTCCAGCCGGTTCCGCACCAGATGTGGGTGTCGCCTCCGGAGGTCGATTCTGAGCACATTCCCCCGTTGTCAGGGAACGACCAAGCAATGGACGGGCTGGTGGGCACTGGGCCCTGGCCGTAGTAGCTGCGCGTGGGCGAACCGCGAAACGTCAACAAGCCTTCGACGGTCGACCCGTAGGGCTCGCCCACTGCGAGAGGGTCGACCCAGCCGTCGAACGGAGGGCGCGAGGTCGTGGTTGTTGGCGGCGCTGTGGTCGGCGGCGCCGTTGTTGGTGGGCTCGTGGTTGCCGGTGCCGTTGTTGCCGGCGCGGTGGTGGACTCGGCCGGGTTGGACGTTGTTGATGCCAACGACGCATCGCTCGATGCAACGGTGGCTTCGCCGAGTCGATCGGCCGACCAGTACACGGCGCCGCCGGCGACCAGAAATGCCGAAGCGAGCAGGGCGGCCATAACCACCTTGCGTTTGGTCGACATGGCGATGGTTTCTGGTTCGCCGCTCATTGGTGCGTCACCCTACTTGGCCGGTGTGACGCGCTCTGTGGTCGAGCGTCGCTGTCGTGTGGTGGCAGGGCTAGCGTTGCCCAATGGGCAGATTCTCCCAATCCCCTGTCGCCCGGGCCGCCGGTGGTGTCATTGTTCGCCGCCGACATCTGCTCGAGGTGCTGGTCGTGCACCGACCGCGTTTTGACGACTGGACCTTTCCAAAGGGACATGTCGATGATGGCGAGTCCTGGGCGGAGACCGCTCAGCGTGAGGTGCGCGAAGAGGCCGGTGTCGACGCCGTAGCCGTTGGCCCACCACTGATCTTGTCGTACCCCCTGCCGGGCACGGCCGATCCGATGGTGGTCAAGGTGGTGGCGTTTTTTCCAATGCTGGTGGCCGATGCCCCTGACGAACTCCAAACCCAAGACACCCATGAGGTCGACCGAGTCGAGTGGTGGTCGCTGGTTCGGGCCCGCCGCGACCTGACGTACTCCGACGAACGAGCACTGCTCGATCAGATGCTTACTGCAGGTGTTTGGGGCACCGACGTTCGTAGTTGAGGTTGGTTTTGGCTAACCTCTGGGAGTTCGCCCCCTGAAGGAACGTGAAATGAACAACTGGATCCGTCCCATCATCGCTGCGATGGTCATCACCGCATCGCTGCTCGGGTTCTCGATTGTCACCGAAGCCATCGTCCAGGTTGTGGGTGACCCCATCACCAAAGAGGAATACCTCGAGGACAAGTACGGGCCTGACTACAAGGACGATCATTCAGACGACGAGGACCACTCCGAGGACGAATAGGTCCCTTTGGGCGCGGTTTGTCGCGCTACCACGAGGCGATTTCACGAATTTCTCACACGGTTGCGGTATCGATGGTGCGTGGCCGAGGCGCGGCCGCCGCATCCGGAGGTAGCCGAGTGAGCCAACAACGTCGTACCGTGCTTGTGGTCGATGACGACCGTGGGGTGCGTACCGCGCTCGATCGCGCCTTGACCTTTGAGGGGTACGAGGTCGAGACTGCGGCGGACGGTGTCGCGGGTCTTGGCGAACTCAATGACGACGTGGCGCTGATGATTTTGGACGTCTCGATGCCGAATATGGACGGACTCGAGGTGTGTCGACGTGTCCGGGCCAGTGGCAACGATGTGCCGATCTTGGTGCTCACGGCTCGCCATTCGACCCAGGACCGGGTCGCGGGCCTCGACGCCGGTGCCGACGACTATCTGGTCAAGCCGTTCGCTCTTGAAGAGCTGTTGGCGCGGGTGAGGGCGCTACTGCGGCGTTCTGGCTCGTCTGATGCGGGTAGTTCGGACCAGCTCACCTTTGACGATGTAGTACTCGACCGCGGTTCTCGGCTGGTGCACCGAGGCGAGCGTCGTATCGACTTGACGCGTACGGAGTTTGCGCTGCTCGAACTCATGCTCGAGCACCCTGGCCAGGTGCTGACCCGTGATCAGATCTATGAACACGTGTGGGGCTACGACTCCTCCACGAGCAGCAACTCTCTTGAGGTGTACATCGGGTATCTGCGCCGCAAGACCGAAGACGGGGGGCGGTCTCGTCTAGTGCATACCGTGCGTGGTGTCGGATATGTGCTGAGGAACGATCCGTGAGTCGGCAATGAAGCTGCGCACTCGGGTCGCGGTGCTGACCGCGCTGGCCACCGCGGTCACGGTCGTGTTGGTGTCGTTCTTTGCGTGGGCGCTCGCGAACCGTCAGATGCTCAGCACGGTTGACGATCAGCTCGATGAGCGCGCGGCCGAACTTGATGTTGATGGCCGCCGCGCCCGTGGCGGGCAATTTCTTGCGGGCGACGTCGCTATCCAGCTCATCTTGCAGGATCGGCAAGTGACGACGGGCGAGTTGGCGATCTTGGTGTCGCAGGACGACTTCGCGGTCGCGGACGGTGAGGCTCGTACGTCCCGGCGCACGACCACGGGTGTGTCGTCGAACGGCGATGAGGTGTCGGTTCGGGTGCTGACGATCGCGGTCGATAATCGATTTCCACAAAACCCGATCCGGGCCGTCATGTTGGCCCGCCCGCTCACCGAGGTGAACGAGTCGTTGCAGCGTCTGCGCGCTGCTCTGGTGGTCTTGTCGTTGATTGGTGTTGCTGGTGCCGGGTTGGCTGGGCTGCTGATTGCCGATCGAACCTTGCGGCCTGTTGGGCGGCTGACGACGACAGTCGAAGGGATTGCGCGCACGACCAATATCGACACCGAGATCGAGGTCGAACGTCCCGACGAGCTGGGCCGCTTGGCCCAGAGTTTCAACGCCATGTTGGTGGCGCTGAGGCGGTCGAAAGAGCAGCAGGAACGGTTGGTGTACGACGCCAGCCATGAGCTGCGTACTCCGTTGACCAGCCTGCGAACCAACATCGAGCTGTTGCAGCGGGCAACCGACATCACGCCCGAGCAGCGGGCCCCGGTGCTGGACGACATCGTGCTCGAATTGGACGAGTTGACGGCCCTTGTCACCGAGCTGGTCGACTTGGCGACCGATCAGCATCAGGCTGGCAACAGCGAGGAGATCGATCTCGATCTGCTCGTCACGGCGGTCGTCGAACGGCATCGGCGCCGCACCGACCGTCAGATCGAGCTGGTGGTCGAGCCGTCCACGATTGTTGGTGTGCCCAGCCTGATCGATCGGGCGGTGAGCAATCTGGTGGAGAATGCGATCAAGTTCTCGCCGTCGGGCAGCACGGTTTCGGTGACAGTGGCCAGGGGACGGGTGGTGGTGGCTGACGAGGGTCCAGGCATCGCTGCGGAGGATCGCAACTCGGTGTTTGAGCGGTTCTGGCGAGCGGACGCGGCTCGGACCATGCCCGGATCTGGTCTGGGTCTGTCGATCGTGGCCCAGGTGGCCGAAAGCCACGGCGGACGGGTCACCGTCATCGATGGCGCCGCCAAGGGAGCGACCATCGAACTCGTCCTAGCTGAGACCTAGCTCCGAACGCGACAGGACCCGAGCTTGCGATGCAAGCTCGGGTCCAACGTGTCGCGTAGTACCCCCAACGGGATTCGAACCCGTGCTGCCGGCGTGAAAGGCCGGTGTCCTAGGCCGCTAGACGATGGGGGCAAGGGACCGAGATATCCTACGGCCTCTGGCGGGGTCCTCGCACCAACTTTTCGCAGTTGGCAGTTCTCGAAGAGGAAGTGGCTCGACATGACGTGGCCCAGATCGACCGTTCGGACCTGTATTCAGTACACGGCCGCGGCGGCCTTGGGGTACGGCGCGGGGCTTGTCCCAACGGCCGATGTGGTGGCCCGCCGTCACGCTGCTGACCTCCGGAGCCTTGGGTCAGGCAACCCCGGGGCAGCCAACGCCGCGGCACAACTCGGGGCCCGAGCCGGGTTCCAGGTCCTCGCTGGCGACATTGCCAAAGGGTTCGTTGCCGGAAGGCTCGGCGGCGCTGTTGCCGGCGATGCAGGGATCCACATCGGGTCAACCTCAGCGGTGATTGCCCACTGCTACCCGGTCACCCGGCCCGGCCGAGGAGGCAAGGGCGTCGCCACCAGTGTTGGACAGGTGCTCGTGAGCTTCCCGGTGTACTTCCCCATTGACGCCGCAGTAGCAGTTGCTACCGCGGCGCTGCCCTTCTGGAAAGCCCGAGCCTTTGCCGCCACCGCGACTGCATCGGTGGTGTGGATTGGGGCCACGGGCGTCTGGGTCGCCCGCGACCTGCCCAACGCGTGGGGCCCCAAGCCGTCACGAGCCTTGATCGCGGGCGCAGTGGTGTCGAGCGCCGTGATCGCCGAACGCTTCATCGCCGCGGAACGAAAGCACCGCAGTCCGGGTTCGCACGACGAAGGAGCCAGCCGTGCCCAATCAACCAGTGCCCAATCAAGCCGTACCCAATCAACCAGTCCCTGACGCGCCAGCGAGCCGTATTGCCATTGTCACTGACTCAAACTCGCAGTTCCCGGCCGACTTGGCCGTTCGGCTCGGTGTCGAGATTGTGGATATCCCCGTCATCATCGACGATGTCGAGTATCCCGAACGCTCGATTGATGTCGACGACTTCTACCGTCGTCTTGGTCATGGGGCGGTAGTAACGACGAGCCAGCCATCGCCCGGTCAGTTCGCAGCCCTCTACCAAACCCTCGTCAAACAGGGCGCGTCGTCCATCGTGTCCATCCATGTCGGATCGGCCCTCTCGGGAACGGTCAACAGTGCCCGCCTCGCCGCCCAGGGAATCGACGCCGTCATCGAGATTGTCGACAGCCAGCAGAGCTCATTTTCGATTGCCCTGGCGGTCTGGGCGGCATGTGACGCCCGCGACCGCGGTGCCGACGCCCAAGGCGTCGCCGCTGCGGCGGCAGCGGCCACCATCGCCAATGTCTTTGTCCTCGGCGCCCTCGACATCGCCGCGTCGAGTGGACGGGTGACGATCTCGGCTTCCGAAGCCACGGAGGCCACAACGATCCCCGTCGTGGCCCTGAGCGGTACCGATCTGCAGGTCGTCGGCTACGCAGCCGATATCGCCGAAGCATCTGAAGCGATGCTGGAAGTGGTCGCAGCTCAGCCGGGGCCGATTCGGATCGGCATCGGCGTCGGCGACGAAGCCGCCAGTGAGTTCTACAACACCCTCGAACCGGCCCTCGTCGCCATGGATCATGTGGCCGAGGTGGTCAGGTACCGCTGCGGGCCATCGGTCGGTGCGTTCTCAGGCCCCGGTGTCGCCGGGCTGGCCTGGATGTCGCTCAGCTGAGGTCGACGGCGTCGATCAGTTCGCCCAGCAGATGGCCCAGGTAGTGGTACGTCGCGACTGCTCCCGCGTTGGGGTCTTCAGGGTCGAGCCCATCGAGATCGTCGTCTTCGGAGACATCGAGGCGTGTGCCGAGCACGAGTCGAAGATCGTTGACACTCGCAATCCATGCCTGATGTTCGTCGTCGGTCAGCTTTTCTGACTGCAATGAGCCCTCAACCAGATCGAGGCGATCCAGACGAGCTGCCAACAATCGGTCGCGCTGCGACTGCTGAAACTCGGCCTCGAGATCGGGGTCGGTGGCATGGGCGGCCGGAAACAGGCGACGGACCGCGTCGTCGACGTCGCCGGTCGGCGCAACCCCAACCAGCACCTCACGAAGCTGGGGAATCAAATGGCCGAGCAAGTTGCGCTCCTCGGAATCGATCTTGACCACCACGTGGTCGCCCGAGCGGCGAATCCGTCGCCGAAGGCTGAAGCTCATCGGCTTGGCCTCTGCATCACTTGTCCTGCTGCATCGTGGCCCACAGGCCGTACTCATGAAGCCGAAACACGTCTCGTTCGGCTTCTTCTCGGGTGCCATTCGACACGACGGCCCGACCCTTTTCGTGGACATCGAGCATCAGCTCGGTGGCCTTGGCGTTGCTGTAGCCGAAGAGCTTCTGCAGCACCATCACGACATAACCCATGAGGTTGATCGGGTCGTTCCAGACCAACACAATCCACGGAACATCCTCGTCGACGATGGTGTCGAGATCGCCCTCGCGAGTCGGCGCTGGTGACGTGTTCATGCCGACACTGGCTCGCGGTCGGCCTGAGGTTCACGTGTGGGCGTAGCCGAACTGCGGGTCGACAAGGCCAAATCAACCGCCGCGATCCACACCGCACAGGCGCCTGCAATGTGAAAGCCGACCAACACGGCGGGGATGTCGGAGAAGTACTGCACATAACCCAACGTGCCTTGGGCCATCACGATCAAGCCGAATGTTCGGACCTGGCGCCGAAACGCCCCGTCGGGCCCCTCGGTTTCGGTGGCCACCATGAGGGCCAGCACCAACCCGATCAGGACCCACACCATGGCTCCGTGCACCCGTGCCGCGTCAGGAAGGTCGACCGCGAGCCGGTCGACGTTCTCGTCGCCAGCATGGGGCCCGGCTGCGGTGACGATGGTTCCGGCAAAGATCACGATTGCCGACAAGGTGGCCGACGCCATCGCCAACAAGCGCAAGCGAGCCGAGGTGCTGGGCGTTGAAGGATCGGCGTAGACGGCGTCGTCGACTCCAGCGCGATGGCGCAACCAGACGGCGTTCCACACCAGCACCATGGACAACAAGAAGTGAGCCATGACGATCTCGGGCCGCAGCTTTGACAGGACCGTCACGGCTCCGAGCAAAACCTGGCCGATAACGCCAGCGACCAGTCCGAGGGACAACCACGTCAGGTCGCGCCGTCGCGGTGCACGGCGAAGAGATCCCAAAACCGCGGCGATGACCGCGGCCGAAACAACGCCGGTGAACAGACGATTGACGAACTCGATGATCCCGTGAAGGTCACCCTCGGGCACAAAACTCTCTTCGGAGCACGTGGGCCAGTCCGAACAACCAAGACCCGACCCAGTGAGCCGCACCGATGCGCCAGTAATGACGATCGCGACAAGTGCGCTGAGCGCGATCGTGGTGATGAGTCGGTAGCGCTGTGGCGTCATGTTGAACTCGGCGCTGGGCGAAGCTGGGATGTGCAGGTGCGGAGATCCACGTCGACGACGGTATTGGCCTGGGATCGTTCGGGCCACTAGCTAGCCGCGAAATCTGGCGAAAACTGCCCCAAACAGGCCGTGATTGGTGTCACTTCCCGCGACTCTTCTCGCTTCGGGCTGGAGTGTTGGGCACCCACGATCTATCGTCTCGGCCGTGACCGACGTACGCGCCACCCCCAGCGCACCGTCGCGGCCCCCCGAAAACCAACGTCGCCGAACGATGGCGTTCGTTGCGTTGACCAAGCCGCGCATCATCGAACTTCTTCTCGTGACGACGGTTCCGACGATGATCGTGGCCGAACGTGGCCTTCCGTCGGTGTGGTTGATGATCGCGACCGTGGTTGGCGGAACCCTGGCCGCTGGCGGTGCAAACACCTACAACATGTATGTCGATCGAGACATCGACCGCCTGATGGAGCGCACCAAGGGCCGTCCCTTGGTCACCGGCGAGGTGTCGCCGCGTGAAGCGCTGGTGTTCGCGACCGTGCTCGAAGTCGGCGCCTTTGCGTTCTTGTGGTGGTCAGTGAACCTCCTGTCGGCCGCTCTTGCCGCAGGTGCTTGCGCGTTCTACGTGTTCATCTACACGTTGTGGCTGAAGCGCACCTCGAAGCAAAACATCGTGATCGGTGGTGCTGCGGGCGCCGCCCCGGTGCTGATTGGGTGGTCAGCCGTTACCAATACCGTTGGCGTTGAGGCCTGGGTGCTGTTTGCCCTCATGTTCATGTGGACGCCACCACACTTCTGGGCCCTCGCTATCAAGTACGCCGAGGACTACCGCGCTGCAGACGTGCCGATGCTGCCGTCGGTTGTGTCGCCCGAACAAACTGTTCGCCAGATGATCGCCTACACGATTCCGGTTGCCGTTCTTGGAGTTGTCTTTGGTCCCGTAGCTGGTCTGGGCTGGTTCTACACGGTCACGTCGGTGCTCGCCGGCGCTGTGTTTGTCTGGCACACGATTGCGCTGCGAGGCGATTTGTCGCCCCGCCGAGCGATGAAGGTGTTCGGCTACTCAATTACGTATGTCACCCTTGTGTTCGCCGCTATGGCGGTCGACGTGTTCATCACCTTCGGTGTGTGAACACCAAGATTTCTGAACCGTTTCCACCCTTGGTGCTTCCTCACCGTTTCGATGCCTGCCATCCTCATGGCTAAAGTCCTGTCCCGAATCCATCCGATCAGCCTCGCGAACCGCAGCGTGCCCCTGGGCCCGCTCGGCAGCCTTGCGCTCTCCAGCGTCATGTGGAGTGAGTTCCAACGATGACCGACATTTCAACTACAACCGCTACGACCGGTGGCCCTCCTACCGAGGACCCCTCGATCTTTGGCCTGTTGAACACCTCTGACCATCGCCGCGTTGGGCGCATGTTCATGGTGTCGGCAGTCCTGATGCTCGCCGCGTCCACGGTGCTGTCCGCGTTGGTAGGTCTCGACCTCACCGATGCTTCAGGCTTCGTGGTGTTCGACGCCAACAGCTGGGCCCAAGCGTTTGCTCTGACCCGAGACGCGCTGGTCTTCCTCGTTGTCATCCCCTTCTTCGTGGGTTTGGCGATGTTCGTTGTGCCCGCCCAGATTGGCGCTGGTCGACTGGTCTATCCACGAGCAGCGCTGGCGTCGTTCTGGACCTGGAAGATCTCGGCGCTCATCCTCATCGGCGCTTACCTCGCCAACGGCGGTCCCTACGGCGGCACTCGCAACAACTCTGATGGTGTTGATCTTCATCTCATTGCTCTTGGCACCGTGATCGTCGGCCTGCTTGTTGGCGTCATCGTGGTGGTCACCACCATCTTCTCGATGCGTGCGCCGGGCTTGGCGATCGATCAAGCCCCGCCGTTTACCTGGGCCACCTTGGTCACCGGCGTCGGCCTCCTGCTGACGCTCCCAGTGCTCGTCGCGATGCTGACGTTCTTGTACATCGACCATCGCTACAGCACCCGGTTTGATGTCGACTTCCTGGGCGGAAATGCGGGCGTCTGGGCCCACATCGAGTGGGTCTACCGAGCCCCCACGCTGTACTTGTTCCTTGTTCCCGTGTTGGGGGTCGTGGCCGAGATTCTTCCGGTCGCAGCTCGCCGTCGGGTGCTGATGCCCGCTATCAGCACTGCCGCAATTGGCGCAGTTGCCATGTTCGGTCTTGGTGCTTGGACCCAACTCGGCGGTGTCGAGGGTGCCTCGATCACCAACGGGTGGCAGGGTCTCGTCTATGTCGGCATGTTCTCCGGAGCAAAACTCGCAGTGCTGGTCATTATTGGCCTGCACGTGCTGACCATTGCCCAGAGCCGCAAGGCACCGCCAACACACGCTCCGTTCCTCGGTGCCCTTGGCGCAGCCGTTCTGATCGGAATTGGCGTGGTCCATGGCGGCATCGGCGCCGGCCTCGACTGGCTTGAGTCGGTCGATGCGTTCACCATCGACCCCGAGTTGCCGCTTCGTCTCACCACATGGAACGAGGCCCAGTTCATCTTGACCGTGGGCGCCGCTGCAGTTGGTATGGCCGCCGCCATCTCGTGGTGGGCCCCGATCATCTTCGGTCGCCACACCAACGCGGTCCTCAGCCGCCTGGCCGTCGCTGCGCTGTTCGTTGGCGCCTTCCTTGGTGCCCTCGGCCCAGCTCTTGCGGGCCAGCTGACGGGTCAGCCGACCGGCCCCGAAACCAACTCGATGTACGACTTCTTGGCCGACCCGAGCACTGCGCTCAACACCCTTGGTGCGGTGGGCCTCATCATCATGGCCGCCGGTGCGGCGCTGCTGCTTGTCGACGTCGCTGTGTCACTCGTGCTTGGCAAGGGCGCTGCCGCCGGCCCGAACCCTTGGGATGCCTTTACCCCCGAATGGGATGCGACCAGCGAGGGCACCGATGCCCCAGTTCTTCCTGCCCTCACATCTGGCACCCCGCTGCTTGATGCCCGTAACGCCGAGGAGGTGAGCGTCTGATGTCGGACGCAACCATCGCTCTTCCACCAGGTGCGAGCACTGCTCCACGAAGCCAGCTTGTAGCCACGTCACTTGCGATCGTGGCCGGAAGCTCGCTCATGGCCGGTTTGCTTGGCTTCTACATGAGCCGGCGCCACGCGGTCAGCGCTCCTGGCGCCAACTGGATCCCCGACGGGGTCCACATTCCGAACGCCCCCATGGTGATGACCGTCGTCACCGCCATCCTTGCGTCGCTCATTGGCCACTGGGCAGTCTGGGCTGCAAAGCGCCGAGAGCAGGGTCACACCTTCATGGCCATTGGCACCACCTTGCTGCTGATCGTTGCCTTCTTGAACATGGTCATCTTTTCCATGAACGAGATGGACATCGCCATCGGCGCCAGCGAGTGGCACAACCTGGCGTTCACGATCACCGGATTCGTCATTGCGCTCACCATCATCGCGATCGTCTACCTGATGCTCATGGCGCTGCGAGTCCTCGGCGGCGATCTCGGCGACGAGGGTGCCGCGTTGATCAACGGTTCGGTCATCTTCTGGGACTTCGTCGTGGTCGCCTGGTGTGCTGCCTGGTACGCCGTCTACGTGGTGAAGTGAGGTAGCGACAATGTTTGGAAACGCCACCAAGTACTTCTTCGGCATCTCATTGCTGATGACGATTGCGGCCACTGCCTATGGCGTCGGTACCGCAGTCAACGGTCAGGGCGATGTTGCCTTCTTCGGAACTGTGGTGCTCGGCACCATGGCGGCCGCCGCCGGCTTCATGGGCTGGCTCGCCCTCGAAGCTGGCGATGGTGCGTCGGCTGACCGGGCTCGCGAGAACGCCTTCGTTCTGGTTCCGGCTTACTGGCCCATCATGGCCGCAGCAGGCGTTGGCTTCTTGATCGTCGGGCTGGTGATCAACAACCTGCTGGCCATCTTTGGCCTGTTGGTGATCATCACCGCCGCTATCGAATGGACCATCACTGCCTGGGCCGACCGCCGTTCCGGCGATGTCGCAGCGAATTACGCCGAACGCCAGCGTTTGGCGATGCCTCTTGAGGTGCCGCTGTATGGGGCCCTTGCCATCGCCGTGCCCGTGTATCTGTCGGCCAACATCTTGCTTGCCGTTTCCAAGGCCGCCGCAGCCTGGGGTGCCCTTGGTCTGTCAGCTGTCATCTTGGCGATCGGCTTCGTGTTCAACGCCAAACCTGACCTGCGTCGTCCAGTGACTGCTGGGATTGTGGGCCTCGGAGCGATCGGCATTGTTGTGGCTGGCATCGTCAGCATCTCAGCCGGTCCCCGAACCATCGAAAAGCACCATGGCGACGAAGACCATGGCGAAGAACACTCCGACGACGAGACCGAAGAGTCTCTTCCGAGCGACGCTGCAACGTTCGAACTCGTGGTCGTAGCACAATGAGTGGTCGCAACGCTTGGCGCACTGCGGCCGATTCGGCCAAGCTGGTGTCCACCGCATCTGGACTGAACCGCCCATCACGGGCAGAGAGTGAGCTCGACACGGTGTCGAACGACTCAACAATCAAGCGCACCCGTCGTGCCGGGACAGCGGCCGTCGTCGCTCTCGGTGGGCTGGTACTGGCCGGCTGCGGTGGCGACAGCGAGCAGGTGTTCACCACCCTTGAGCCAAAGGGCGAGAACGCTCGTCTGATCGACAACCTCACCATGGGTATCGGTATCGCGGCGATCGTGGTCGGAGTCATCATCACGGGCCTTGTTGTTCTGCTCATCGTCAAGTTCCGCTCGACGCCAGAGACCTACGACGACCTCCCCGAGCAGGTGCACGGAAATACCCCGTTCGAACTCGGCTGGACCATCGCCCCCGCAGTGGTGCTTCTTGGTGTCGCGGTCTGGTCGCTTCCTGTCATCTTCGAGCTGGCAGATCAAGACGAGAACGACATGACCATCGTCGTTGAAGGTCAGCAGTGGTGGTGGCAGTTCAGCTACGACCTCGACAACGACGGCGAGTTCGAAACAGTCACCTCGGGCGACATTGTTTTCCCCGCCGGCGAGCAGGTCAATCTCGAGATCACGTCCAATGACGTCATCCACTCGTTCTGGGTCCCCGAACTGAACGGCAAGAAGGACGCGGTCCCTGGTCGGATCCATGACTGGAAGATCGCCGCTGACGAGCCAGGCATTTTCTGGGGTCAGTGCGCTGAGTACTGCGGCCTGTCGCACGCCGAAATGCGTTTGCGAGCAGTTGCTCTCGACGAAGCCGACTGGGCTGCGTGGGTCGAAGAACAGCTCACCGACGGCGTGATTCCTAACGAGGTCACCCAGCTCCAAACCGCTGAACGTCGAGGCTACGAAGCCTTTGGACAGTTCTGCAGCAGCTGCCATGTCGTGAACGGCGTCTACACCGCGGCCGCGGAGAACACCCCGCCGTTGCTGTCCGGTGTCGCCCCGAACCTCACCCATCTCATGGGTCGCACGTCGTTTGCCGGTGGGCTCTATGAGATGTATCTCGAAGACGGCTCGCTCAACGAGGCCGAACTGCTGGCCTGGGTTCGTAACGCCCCAGAGATGAAGGCGCTAGCGCCTGACAACCAGCAGGGCATGATCTCCTTCGCTGACCAGCTCAGTAATGAGCAGCTGTCAGACATCGTTGCTTACCTCGCCACTCTTGGCGATTCCCCCATCCTTCCCGACTGAACTGATTCATGCCTCGTGTAGAGGCTGAGGAGACGCTCTAGATGGCCATCATCGAGCACGAACCTGGTGAGGTTCTTCAACTTGAATCCGGCGCACCGATCACCCCTCCCGACCGTGGAGTGGGCGTCTTTGCTCGGCCGACCGAAGAGACCGGCTGGCGTAGCTGGCTCTTCACCGTCGACCACAAGAAGCTGGGAATCATGTATGGCGTCGTCGCCATGTTCTGGTTCTTCATCGGCGGTGTCGAAGCTCTCCTCGTGCGCGTCCAGCTGTGGGGAGCCGAAGGCACAGCGCTCACCGCATCTGAGTACAACCAGCTGTTCACGATGCATGGCACCACCATGGTGTTCCTGGTGGTCATGCCGCTCGCGGCGGCGTTCGCGAACTACATCGTGCCCCTGCAAATTGGTGCCCGAGACGTTGCGTTCCCCCGTATGAACGCTCTGGGTCTGTGGATCTTCGTCGTCGGCGGGATCTTCTTGAACCTCAGCTGGTTCACCGGTGGCGGCGCTGACTGTGGTTGGTTCTGTTACGCCCCGAACTCGGGTCTGGCATACAGCCCGGGCCACGGTGTCGACTACTACGCCATCGGGCTTCAGATCGCCGGCATTGCCTCGCTCGTGGGTTCGGTCAACCTGATCGTCACCATCTTGAACATGCGGGCGCCCGGCATGGAGCTTCGGCATATGCCGATCTTCACCTGGATGATCCTGGTCGTGCAGTTCCTGCTGTTGTTCGCCTTGCCGGTGATCACCGTCGCCCTGTTCTTGTTGACCTTCGATCGCGTGTTCGAAGCCAACTTCTTCAACGTCGACCAGGGAGCCGACCCGCTCCTGTGGCAGCACCTGTTCTGGATCTTCGGACATCCAGAGGTGTACATCTTGATCCTGCCGAGTTTCGGCATTATCTCCGAAACCCTGCCGGTGTTCAGCCGCAAGCCATTGTTCGGCTACAGCTTCGTCGTGTTTTCGGGTATCGGTATTGGCTTCATGGGCTGGGGTGTGTGGGCTCACCACATGTTCGCTTCAGGCCTCGGCCCGGTGTCGGTCGCAGCGTTCTCAGCAACAACGATGTTCATCGCCGTTCCGACCGGTGTGAAAATCTTGAACTGGATCGCCACGATGTGGGGCGGCAACCTCCGCTTCACCGTAGCGATGATGTTCTCGATCTCGTTGGTCTCGATGTTCACCATCGGCGGGTTGTCCGGTGTTATGCACTCGGTGGCTGCCTCCGACACCCAGCAGACCGATAGCTACTTCATCGTGGCCCATTTCCACTACGTACTCTTCGGCGGCGCCCTCATGGGCCTGTTCGCCGGTATGTACTACTGGTGGCCCAAGATCTTCGGTCATCATCTCGATGAGGGTCTGGGCAAGGCCCATTTCTGGACCGTGCTGATTGGTTTCAACCTCACCTTTGGCCCGATGCACATTCTTGGTCTGCAAGGGCAGGCTCGCCGCCACTACACCTATCCCGAGGAAGCCGGTTTCGACTTCTGGAACAAGGTGGCTACCATCGGCGCCTTTGTGATCCTGATCGCAATGTTGATCTTCGCGTACAACATCCTTCGCAGTGCCAGCCGGTACAAGAAGGGCGAGATTCCTCAGGCCGCCGCCGATCCATGGGACGGCCGCACACTTGAGTGGTCCATCCCGTCACCGACGCCAGCCCACAACTTCGACTACACCCCAGTAGTGACCCAGCTCGACGACTTCTGGCACAAGAAGTACGCCACGAACGAACACGGCCAGCTGGTGAAGATTGCCGATGGCAACGACCTTGCCCAAAAGGGCGATCAGCACCCGCACCTGCCATCGCCGTCGTACTGGCCCCTGGTCTTGTCGATGGGATTCCCACTGATTGGTCTGGGAATTATTTACAACCTGGCAATTGCTGCCGTCGGTGTGATCGTGATCATCGGGTCGATCTACGGATGGGCTCTCGAGCCAGCAACTGATCCCAACGGCGGTCATGGCCACCATGACGACAGCCACGACGATGACGGTTCCGATGGCGGTAGCTCCGCTGCGGTGACCGAGGAGGCCCCCGTTGTCTAACGTGGACACTGCTCCGATCGCCTACGGGCGAACCGAGCTCGACGATCACGATCACCTGCCCACCTCGACAGGTCTGACCAACGAGAAGCTCACCATGTGGGCATTCCTCGGTTCAGAATGCCTGCTGTTCGGCGCCCTGATCTCGGTGTATTTGTTGCTCCGCAACAAGCCCGACGAGCTGGCCATCGATGTTGGCCCGAAGGCGTCGGACTTGTTTGACATCCCCTTCACCTCAGCCAGCTCCTTCGTTCTGCTGATGAGTTCGCTGACGATGGTGCTGGCCGTCCAGGCCATCCAACGAGGCGACGATCGTCAGACTCGGTTGTGGCTCATGGCGACAGGCCTGTGCGGCATGATCTTCAT
>CAYGMW010000002.1:17407-54428 GCA_964350975.1 uncultured Acidimicrobiales bacterium
GTCATTTTCGGCATCGTCTACCTGATTCCCTGAGGAACGTTCATGAGTACTGATACTGCAACTGCGGCTCATGAGGCCCACGACGAACACAACCACGAGTTCGGTTTCGCGAGCGCGATCAAGGTAGCGATCTTCCTCGGCATCGTGACCGCGCTCGAGACCGCAACCCACTTCTGGGACTTTGGTGCGATTGCCGAACCCATGATCATCGTCTTGATGATCATCAAGTTCGCGGTGGTCGTGGCCTACTTCATGCACCTGAAGTTCGACAACAAGATCTTCAGCTACCTGTTTGTCGCTGGCGTGGTACTTGCCATCAGCGTCTATATGGCGCTACTGGTTACCTTCAACTGGTTCTAGCGCTAGGCGCTCCACATCCAACGAAGACACTGGGCGCTCGTCACACGACGAGCGCCTGTGTTGTTTTGGAGGTCGGTGGTGTTCTCGAGATCGGCTGGGAGCTGGGGCAAATACCCCAGTCAGGAGTTCGGGGCCCAGCGCATGAGGCGTGCTGCGGTGGCTGGCATCACAACCGCCCACGTGGCCAGAACCGCCCACGCCGAACCCGACGCGGATGGCCCGCCCGTTGATTCAGTGAGCAACTGCACGAGCGCTCCGGTCGGGAGAATCTTGGCGATGGTGGCGAGCGGACCAGGCAATTCCTCGAGAGGAATCAGCAGCCCGCTGACGAGCAACAACACGACATAGATGGCGTTGGCCGCAGCGAGGGCCAACAGCCCTGGCAGGCGGCCGGCAAGTAGCAGGCCGGCACCAGAGAACGCGGCCAGGCCCAGGAACGCAGCTCCCGCAAAGGGGCCAAGAGCCAGTGGTCCATCCCAGCCAAGGAGCCGTCCAACGGCGAACAAGACGAGCACCTGCACAACCACGACGAGTCCGACCACGGACATTTTGGCCGCTACCAGTTCGCTACGCCGCAGAGGCGAGGCGCCGAGTCGTTTCAGAGCTCCGTACTGGCGATCGAACCCAGTAGAGATGGCCAGATTCACAAACCCGGTCGAGAAGATGGCCAGCGTCATAATGCCCGGGACAAGAACGTTGACCGCTGAGTTAGCCGATCCCGTCGGCAGGACGTCGACTGACGAAAAGAACACCAAAAACAGCAACCGCAACCCAGCGACGAGCAAGAGCGATTCGCCGTTGCGAGCCAGCAGCCGAAGGTCGAAGCGGGCATAGGCCAGCAGTCGAGACAGCTTCATGGCCGCTCGGAATCTTCGATGCGTCGACCTCGCAGGATCTGATCGATGTCACGGCTTCCGTCGTCGATATTGCCCACCGCAACGCCGTGTGTGTCGCAGAAGCTCAAGATCTGCCCAATGAGCTCATTGGTTCTGGCGGCTTCGACCACGATCAAGGACCCGTCACGATGAACCCGCTGACCGAGAGCGGTGGCCAAGTCGGCTGGATCGATGGCCGGCTCGGTCGTGAACCGCACCCGGGGTTTGGACGCCACCAGGTCGTCAAGGCTGCCCGAGTGAATCACCTGACCTCGGTCCATCACGATGACTCGGTCGGCGATGTCGTGCACGAGGTCCATCTCATGGGTCGTGAGCAACACGCCGACGCCATCGTCACGACGTGACCTGATCACGTCGACGATTCGAGACCGACCATCAGCGTCGACGCCCGCTGTTGGTTCGTCGAGCAGCAACAGTTCGGGAGTTCCGACGAGGGCCAACGCTACGGCGAGTCTCCGATGTTCGCCTCCTGACAACCGTCGAACTGCAGTCCCGCGGATCTTGCTCAGCCCCAAGAGGTCGATCAACTCAGCGGCCGTAGGCCCAGCGGGGTGTAAACGCACAAACAGGTCGAGCACCTCATGGGTGCGCGCTCCTGGGGCGAGGCCGTCGCTTTGCAGCTGCACACCCACGCGGCCTTGGCCAATTGCATCGCGCGGCGACTGCCCGAACACAGTGATCGAACCACTGGTCGGGGTGCGATAGCCCTCGATGGCTTCGAGTGTCGAGGTCTTGCCAGCGCCATTGGCACCCAGCAGCGCTACGACCTCCCCGGCAGACACCGTGAAGGTCGCAGCATTCACAGCAATTGTGTCGCCGTAGGCGATCGTGAGGTCCTCGACCATGGCGAGGATTGGTCCGGGAGCAGACATCAGATGCGACGGTATCGCCGTGGCCAGAGCGTCAGGGCCAATCCGCCGACAGAAATCGCGTTCAACACGCCTGCGAGGCTCCTACCATTCACCGCTGTGATCGACCTGACGAAGTTACGCAACGACGCCGAGTATCAAGCCGGGGCCCGGCTGAAGGGCGCGACGGACGAATCGATCGAGGCGGTGCTGTCGGCCGATGCCGCTCGACGGTCCGAGCAGAACCGAACTGAAGAGCTTCGGGCTGCGGCCAACGCGGCCTCCAAGGAGATCGGTCGTTCGGCCCCAGACGAACGTGCCGCCAAGATCGAAGCCGCAGCTGTGCTGAAGGCCGAACTGACCGCCGCCGAAGAACAGCTGCGTCAAGCCGAGTCGGTCGTGGGCGGATTGGTGTTGACCATTCCAAACCCCGGACATCACAGCGTTCCGCCCGGTGGCGAAGATGACTCGGTCACCTTGCGCGAGGTCGGCGAACAGACACCACCTCCACCGATGGACCATGCGACCTTTGGCGAACACATGGGGTTTGTCGACAGCGAACGAGCGGTTCGCAACAGCGGCAGCCGCTTCGCCTATCTCATGGGAGAGGCGGTGCGAGTCGAATTCGCCCTCGTCCAGTGGGCGTTGTCGAAGCTCGTGACCCACGGATTTGTCCCCGTCGTGCCGCCGGTTTTGGTGCGCGAAGAGATGATGATCGACGCCGGGTTCTTTCCCACTGACCGGAGCCAGGTCTACGAAATCGACGGCGACGACCTGTTCTTGGTCGGCACGGCCGAAGTCGGGTTGGCCGGTCTGCACCGCCAAGAGCAGATCGATGTGGCGAACCTGCCACTGCGATATGCGGGCTTCTCATCATGTTTCCGCCGAGAAGCTGGAACCTACGGCAAGGACACACGCGGCATCTTCCGAGTGCATCAGTTCGACAAGGTCGAGATGTTCTCCTACTGCCACCCAGACAAGTCGTGGGACGAGCTTGAGACGTTGCGCGAGCTCCAAGAGGACATCGTGAGCTCGCTTGGTCTGCCGTACCGGCTGATGAACATTGCTGCCGGCGATCTTGGTTCGGCTGCGGCCAAGAAGTACGACCTCGAGGTCTGGCTGCCTTCCGAGGGTCGATATCGCGAGATCACTTCGTGCTCGAACTACACCGATTACTCGGCTCGACGTATGGGAACTCGCATGAGCGGCGCTGAAAAGGGGCTCGTTCACACCCTGAACGGCACTGCGTGCGCCATTGCTCGGACCTTGGTGTTCTTGTTCGAGCACTGCCAGACCGCCGATGGCACCTTCATGGTCCCTGAGGTCCTGCGACCGTTCTGTGGTCTCGACGAGGTGCTTCCCCGCTGAGATCCCGCGGGCCTCGCACGGTCACGTGATGTTGAGCCCCACCCACGCGGCCAACACGGTTCCGACCGAGGTCGCGCCCATGTAGGCGAACGCACTTCGGCGGCGGCCGCCGTCGAACATGGTGCCGACCTCGCCAGCCACGGCCGACAGCGATGTCATCGCCCCAAGCCCAGCCAAGACCATGACGGTCTGGGCCGACCCGGTGAGCTCAAACAAGGCACCGGCGGCGAACGACCCGGTCACGTTGACGAACAATGTGCCCGATGGCCATGCGTTGTTCCAGATGAGGCTCGCGACGTACCGGGTGGTGCCGCCGACAACGGCCGCTGCGCCGGCCAGGACCACTACAACGGCGATCACGGGCGTGCCCGTTCG
The DNA here is from genome assembly GCA_964350975.1 of uncultured Acidimicrobiales bacterium. Lineage (GTDB taxonomy): Bacteria > Actinomycetota > Acidimicrobiia > Acidimicrobiales > Poriferisodalaceae > JAADHX01. Next base: position 21,255 of record CAYGMW010000002.1, read on the forward strand.
GCCGGATGAAATTGTCGTCCGATGACGAACCCGGCGGCGGCTCCAAGGCCAACCGCACAAGCAACCACGGTCGCGTCGAGCCAACGGTGGGCGTCAAGCCGGTATGCGATCGCGACCGCAACACTCGACATCGTCGTGAGGCCGCCACAGAACCCGACGCCGACGAGTCGCCGCCGCCGGGGCGACGTCTGACCGAAGACCCAGCGGCCAAAGATGCAAGCGCCCAAACTATTGACCGCAACGAGAGTGGCCACGTCACCGAGCACACCCCCGGCAGCCCAGCGTGTCGCAACACCGCCGATCACGCCGACGCTGACCTCAAGTACGGCTTCAAACACGCCGTTTCGGGGGTTGGCGGCAGAGGTCACACAAACTCGTGGGGATCGGAGGCGGTCATCGGGCACAATGGCGTGGGCAATTGGTCGTGGGCAATGGACCAATGTCGCTCAATCTCGTTCCCAACGGCCACAAGGACACGCTAGGTGAACATCGAACAGGTGAGGGCCGAGCTGCAAGCCGGTGGGTTGGGCGACGACATCGAACGCCATGACCCCTTCGAACTGCTTCAGCAATGGGTGGACTTCGCGGCCGACGCCGGGTTCTTCAACCCGTCGGCGATGGCGTTGAGCACGGTCGGCGCTGACAACACTCCGTCAGTGCGAAATGTATTGATGCGCGGCGTGATCGACGGCGGTTTGGCCTTCTTCACCAATCACAACAGCCAAAAAGGCCGGGACCTGCGCGCTCGACCGTTCGCCGAGGCCTTGTTCTCGTGGCTCGAGTTCGACCGCCAGATTCGTGTGCGCGGTCCTGTGGTCGAACTCAGCGCCGAGCAGTCTGATGAGTACTTCAGACAACGCCCACGTGGCAGCCAGCTCGCAGCGTTGGCGTCGGACCAATCCCAGTCGATTCCGAGTCGACGGTGGTTGATGCGTCGCTACAAGACGCTCGAAGCCGCTCACGAGGGTCACGACGTCGAACGCCCAGCTCACTGGGGCGGATTCGCGATCCAACCCGTGCGTTTTGAGTTCTGGCAGGGCGCCGAATTCCGGCTGCATGATCGCATTGTCTTCGAACACGACGGCGATCGTTGGACCACACAGCGTCTGGCCCCTTGACCCAACGGGTGTCGGACCCTACGAACGAGCCATTCGGTCCGTCGCAACGACGGACAGCGACTCGATCAGGGCGACCGTGTGCGGAACCGGCTGGGGTGCATCGAGACCCCAGAAGATTGGGCTGCGCCCTCTGACCCTGGGTGGAAGCTCGATCTGGATGCCACCCCTGCGGACGGCGTTGACCGGGTTGTGGCGGTGAACACCCCGCAGCGGGCGTGGGATCGCCGCCATGTCGGTCACGATCTCGTAGTGCGGTAGCCGAGGAATCATCCTCACTGCCGCAAACTCGGCCAGCTGGCGATTCTGTCCGCCGACCAGCACCGAGCGCCAGAGCTCTGGTCTTCCGAACCCGTGGATGGCAATGACCTCGTCACAGTGCTCCATGAACGCGGCGAGGGCCTCGCTTTGGTTTGCGGTGACGCGGTGCGACGGGATATGCCATTGGTTGTCTTCGGGCTGCACCACTCCGTAGTACGACGCACCGGAACGTTCTGCGGCCTCACGGGCAATCACGTCGGTGACTTCTTCGAGGCGGCCGCCATGAAACGCCATGAAGCCGAATCGACCCCGCAGCGACGATTCTTCGACCACACCGGGTTGCTCGAGCAGGCGAGCGAAGGGTTCAGGATCCTTCAGTAGCGCGTGATCACGAAGGTGCAGGGCCACGGTGGTCCTCGCGCTGGTGACGTCGGCTCATCGACGTCGAGGCTACGGCCGCTTTACACAACTCCGAACAGGTCTCGAACGAGGTCGCGGAATTCGGACTCGCTGAGCGAGCGGCCCCACGTGTCGACCACATTTCCTTGGCCATCGATGAACACATTGGTCGGCAGAGCTAACGCTTCGTAGCGCTCAAACAGAACGGCGTCGTGGTCAAGAGCGGTCATGAACGTGATGCCTGTGTCGTCGACCAAGCCTTGGGCGGCGTCGACACCCTCGACCGAGTTCAACCCAATGACGGCGACCTGACCGTCCCATTCGTTGTGCAACGCCTCGAGGGTGGGCATTTCGGCCCGGCATGGAGCGCACCACGATGCAAAGAAGTTGAGCAACACCGGCGTGCCGACGTAGTCGGAAAAGTTGATGACCGAGCCGTCGAGACCAACGACCGACATCTGGTGAAACTCGCTCAGCTCGACACCATCGGCCGCGCTCGTTGAGCTGGGCCCATCGGCCTCGGCCGCTCCGCTAGCGCACCCGGCGGTCAGAACTGCCACGATCAGAACACCGACGGCGGTCTTCCACCCCTGAGGGCCGTGTGGATGTGTGGTGTGCATTGATGATTCCAACCCCGTTGGAGGCCACAGCCTTCCGTTGAGGGGCTGGGCTCTCCATTGTGGCGCGACAAGGCCGGTCCCACACCTGCGTTGCGTCACCCCACCCTTTCGGTGGGGCTCGCCGTGCAGGGTGCGACCGGCCTGTGGTGGGACCTGATCAAGCCGAGGCGATCAGGTGTGGGGGAATAGGAACCTCGTCGATCACGAGGTCAGGGCGGGGGTGCTTCGGTGGGCGACCGCGCCCTCGCTTGTTGGCCAGGACCTTGCCGTTCATGACGAGTTCGCCTCCCCAGACTCCCCACGGCTCCTGGTTGCGGATCGCCAAGTCGAGGCACTTGGCCGTGACAGTGCACTTCGCGCAAATTGCCTTGGCCCGAGCAATGTCATGGAGCTCATCGGAGAAGAACAAGCCCGTCAGGGTGGCTGCGCCATCGACGCAGCGTCCTTCGGAGCGCCAGCTCGTGTCTTCGGTTTCATCGAGTAACAGTTGGATTGTTCGCATGATCGGCTCTTCCATGGGAGCCTCCGAGTGCGGGAGCGCTCGGCGGGATGCTGTAGTGGCAGGTTCAGATATCAGGTGGATGCATGGCGCCTCCGGAAACGACAAAGGCCGCCGGGAGATCCCGGCGGCCTGGTGGAATTCGTGCGATGTGCGTGTGTGCGCTACATCGGCACTCCAGGCCGCTTGTTCGAAATGTGCATGCCGGCGACGTAATCGAAGTTCTGTCGCGCCGGCATAGCGGTGGTGTTGTTCCACACCTTGGCGCCGGTCAGTTCGGTGGTGGTGAGACACGCGAGTGCGTGGCGCGACACAACCGAAGCGGCAACGGGCACGGCAACTGGCGCGACGATGTTGCTGCTGCGGAGCTCAAGGTGTGCTGCGGAGAGTTTCATCGTCGTGCCTTTCTGTGATGCCTAGGTTCCGTAGACCCGGGACCTGCTGCTGCATAGGGTTCACTGTTCTTGCGCCGCCGTCAACCGATTTATGGTGAAGACCGTGACAAACGATCCATCAGCCAGAAATGACGGGGCAGCCGAACTGCTTGAGTTGCCAGCTTCTGGTCGGCGTTTTTCGACCCAACGCAAGGTCAGGCTGGGAGATGTCACACCAAAAGGGCGTCTTCGTCTTGATGCTGTAGCTCGTTACTTGCAAGACGTGGCCAATGACGATGCCAGGGATGCAGCGATTCCTGACGCCATGTGGTGGATCCTTCGACGCACCATGATGCAGGTCAGCAAGCCATGTGCATTCGACGAGGTGATGACCATCACCACCTGGTGTTCAGGGGTCGGCAGCAGGTGGGCCGAGCGGCGCACCCGCTTCGAGGGCTCTGAGGGTGGACGTATCGAGACGGTCGCGATCTGGGTCGCGGTCGACAGCGAGACCGGCGCGCCGAGGCGGGTCGACCCGACCTTCCATGAGATGTATGACGAAGCCGCTCGGGGCCGAAAGGTCAGGGCTCGGTCCCTGCATCGCGAGCCATTCGGCGAGCTCAGCTCGCGTCCATGGCCGGTGCGATACACCGACCTTGACGTGGTTGGCCACGTCAACAATGCGATCTATTGGACCGCTGTCGAAGAGTCGATGGCCGCCCATCGGTCGGGAGGTCGTGTCACCGCCGACGTCGAGTACCGCAGCGGCGTCGATGCCCACGTGGCTCCCACGCTCGTCGAATCGTCAACCAACGACGAACATCACGGGTGGTTCGTGGTCGACGACTCGACCGCCGCGAGCTACAGCTGGCGACCTGGCAGCGCGAACGCGTTGTCGCGGTAAAAGCGCAGTTCGTCGATCGATTCCTTGATGTCGTCAAGGGCCCGGTGCGAGGTCTTCTTGACCGGAACCTGCTTCATCAGCGCTGGGTGCCAGCGACGAACGAGTTCCTTGATGGTTGACACATCAACACAGCGGTAGTGCAGATGGTGCTCGATTTCGGGCAGGTAGCGGTCGAGAAACCGTCGATCGGTGCCGATTGAGTTGCCACACAATGGCACGGTCCGCTCGACCGGAACGTGCTGTTTGATGAACTCCAGTGTTTCGGCTCCGGCTGCTTCCAAGCTGGTCGTCGATGCCCGGATCTGATCGATGAGGCCGCTTCGGGTGTGCATCTTGAGTACGAAATCGTCCATGTGTGCCAGCACGTCTTCGGGTTGGTGAACCACCAGTTCTGGGCCCTCAGCGACGATGTTCAAGTCGTTGTCGGTGACAATGGTGGCGATCTCGACGATCGTGTGTCGGTCGGGTTCGAGCCCCGTCATCTCGAGATCCATCCAGACAAGCATCAAACCATCGTAGGTGCCTTCTAGGGTGTGAACGTGGTCCACATTCCGATCGTCCAACTCGACCCTGACATGGCACTGCCCTCCTATGCGCGCCCTGGCGATGCTGGCGCCGACCTGATGTCGACGGTCGATGTCGTCATTCCGGCTGGCGGCGGCCGCGCCATTGTCCCCACCGGAGTCGCTATTGCGTTGCCCGATGGATATGTCGCGTTGGTACATCCGAGGTCGGGTCTGGCCGCCAAACATGGGGTCACGACGCTCAACAGTCCAGGCACGATCGATAGTGGTTATCGAGGCGAGCTTCGGGTGATTCTCATCAACACCGATCCAACCGAGCCCTTTCACGTGCGCCGCGGCGAACGGATTGCCCAACTGGTGATCCAGCAATTCGAGACTGCTGAGTGGCAACCAGTTGCCGATCTGGACGCAACCGAGCGGGGTACCGGCGGGTTCGGACACACCGGTCGCTGACCTGGCGTTCATAGCCGTCGGCGCACTTGCGGCCGGTGCATCCGCGTCACTGTCCCACCCCCTCGGTAACAATTTCACCATGCACAACGATCCATCTACCCCAGATGCCACCCCGGCTGGAGCCAACCAGCCGATGCAGCTGTCGTTCGCATCCGGCGGTGCGACGTGCGGGTCATGGGGTGCATCGTCGTCGTCTGATCGTGTTCACCCCAGCACTGGTGGGTTGGCACGGGTGCATGCCGATCGGGTGCGCATCCAAAGCCTGTCGGCCGAGCTGAGAGCTGGCACTCCAGACGGTCTTGCCGAATCCCGTCGTCGCACTGCGGCGGCCCGCTCGCGGCGCCGATGGGACGCGGCGAGATCAGACGAACGCGAGCACCTCGCCCAGACTCGGCGCACCCTGGCTGTCGTCTGAATCGCAGCGCAAGCGGGCAGCGCGCGCCCGTATCGTCAGCGTTGAATGTGCCCCCGGTGGGGATCGAACCCACGATCGTCGGATTAAAAGTCCGCTGCCGTAACCAACTTGGCCACAGGGGCAATCCCCAAACGGTAGCCGGTTTGGCGCGCTGCCAAACCCCCTGATCTGACTAGCATCATCGCCGTGCCTGCACCTGACGCCGCTGCTCCAAACCTCGAACTGCTGGAACGAGTCGAAGATGAGATGTCCCGAGTCGCCGCGACGCTTCGCGAACTCGAGAGTGACGACGCTGATGCTGCGGCCCTTGTTGCCTGGGTTCCGGCCCTCGACGAACCACACGACGAACCAAGCATCACGGCCTAACGCGTCTGCGGCTATTCGATGACCGATGTCTCGGTGTCGGTGGTCAATTGCACGGTGTCGCCGATGCGAAAGTGCCCGTCTTTGGCATGGAGCCACCACCCACCGAGGTTCGCGACCCGACGATCGCTGCCCGTCAGGTGCCGTTCGAGGGCGCGCATCACTCCGCCATGAGTCACCACGAGCGAGCGCGGGGCCGCCGATGCGATCTTGGCCAGCGAGGGCACAACGCGGGCGATGACCATGTCGCCGCTTTCGTACCCGTCAGGTCGGTCGCCCGTGCTCAAGAAGTTTGGCCAGCCGGTCTCGATGTCGTCTCTGGTCAGGCCTTCCCACGGGCCAGCGGCTCGTTCGCGAAGGTCGGGGTCGACGTGCACGACCGAGAGTCCAATCGATCGGGCGAGCGATCTCGCGGTGTCATTGGCCCGCTGAAGGTCCGATGACCACGCATGGTCGAAGGTGTCGACCAGCTGGGCTCCGGCGGCGTTGGCCTCAGAGCGTCCTCGTACCGATAAGGGAGCGTCCGCGTGGCCTTGCCAACGTCCGGAGGCATTCCAGGTTGATTCGCCGTGACGGATCAGCAGGATCTGAGACATCTGATCACCGTATCGTCGCCTCACCGGCGTATCGACGGGGGAGCGTTACCCTTTCGGTTTCGTAGCTGCACGAGGAGATGGCGCCGCATGGCGATGCTGAGACTGTTTGCCCAAGCTCGTGAGGTTGCTCAGACGTCTCGCCTCGACATCGATGCAGCAACGGTGGGGGATGTTCTCGACGTTGCGGTCGAGCGTTTCGGTGCCGGGCTGAGCGATGTGTTGTCGATCTCGCGCATCTGGCTCAATGGCGAACCGGCCGAACGTTCCGACCCGGTCTCTGCTCGAGATGAAGTGGCGGTTCTGCCTCCGGTTTCAGGCGGCTGATCCATGGCGTCATCGCGCCCGCGCAAACGCAGCGCGTCGATGCTTCGGTGGTGGTGGCAGCCCACGGCGAAGACCATGCAGATCCCAGCCGGAATGGCTTGGATGGCTTTGCTCGTGCTGGCACTGTGGGCTGGTCTGTGGTCCTTCGCGATTGTGGTTGGCATCGTCGGCGGCATTGCTGCGTTCGAGTTGGCCGACGGGTGGTCAGAACATGTCGACGGAGCCGATGCGCCGCTGGCCGCGTTGATCGCCGGATTCTGCGCTCCAGCCGCTGCAGTGCACACCGCAGCGGTGGGTGCATTGTTCGTCGCCGGGGTGGCGGTAACGATCCTCGGGGCCAGCGTTCAACGACGCTCTGAGTCGCTGATGCCCCAAGTCGGGGCGACCCTTCAGTCCTGGCTCCCGATTGGTCTGGCAACGGCATCGGCCGTCATCGTCTATCGGTATGAGGTGGGCGCCGCAGTGTGGCTGATCTGCCTGGTTGGGATCTATGACGCCGGGCACTACCTCGTGGGAGCCGGTGCTCCTCAACCCTGGGAGGGCCCGATCGCAGGCGCCCTCGGGGTGGCTGTGGTGGCGTTCGCTCTTGTCACCGTCGGTGTTCCACCTCTCGATGCGTCGGCCGGACTGCGGTTTGGGGCTGTGGCCATGGTCGCCCTTCCCCTCGGAGTCATCGCCACCTCGGCGCTGGCGCCGACTGCACAAATTCGGGCACCGATGCTGCGCCGAATCGATAGCTGGTTGGTGTTCGCCCCGTTGTGGGCTTGGGCGATTGGTCGATATCTCGACGGGTTCGTCTAGCGACGCGGCATCAAGCGGGTGACGGTTCCTCAATTGTTGGCTGGCATGTCCCGACAGGAAGGACACGTTCCGCCCCGACCGCGAGTAGCTGACATGTCTCATCCTGATCTCGACCGTGCCCTTTCTGCTGAGTTGGCCAACGCGGCGAGCGCCGCCCCAGAGGTGCTCCGCGAGTGGCGCCACCTGCTCAGCACTGTCGAGGAGCAGATGTCGTACGTCAGGCGGGTGGCCCAGAGCCGCACGGACATGGTGCGCAGCGAACTGACCGAGCGGACTGCTGGCCACGCCCGCAGCGATCTGTCCGACATCATCCGCCGCTTGCCACAACTGTTGTCAGAGAGTGTGACGAGCGGGGGCGATGCTGGCGTATCGGCTCCCGATATCGAAGTTGATCCTCGCTTCTGCGACGATCTCGATGCTGTTGTGTCGCCGGTTCGGCTCCTGAACATCGGCACGTTCTCTCGCACTGAGTTGAGAGAGCTCGTCGTTCGACTCGAAGCCATCGAGGCTCGAATTTCTGTTCAGCGACGCCTGGTTCAGGACCGTATGGACGCCGTCGAGGCCGAGATCATGCGCCGCGACGACGCGACGATCCTGGGCTAGTCGGTTGGGCTGTTCTCTAATTCCTACAACGATGGTCGGAATTATCGCGGCGCTTGGTACGTTGCATGAGCTGTGCGATCTGTAGCCATACTTTCGTTTCACACATCTCCACTCGTCCAGCCCGGTTCGGGCGATGGCGGTGGCATGAATGTGTATGTCCGTGAGCTGGCCACTGCACTCGCCCACGAAGGTGTCCGGTGCGACATCTATACCCGCCGGACCGATTCGCTGGTGCCCGACGAGGTAGTGATCGAACCAGGTGTTCGAGTCCGCCATATCCGCGCTGGCGCCAACGATCTCGACAAGGAAGCTCTCCCGGCGGTTGTCGAACAGTTTGCTGCTGGCGTGGCCACATGGATCGAACGTGATCCCGTCGACGCGATCCATGCCAACTACTGGCTGTCAGCAGACGCTGGGCATCGGCTCAAGCACTTACTCAATATCCCGCTCGCTGTCACCTTCCACACCCTGGGTGCGGTGAAGCGAGACGGTGGCGATCACGAGCCCGATTTCCGGATCGCGGCCGAGCGCCAGATCATTGGCTGCTCCGACGTTGTGTTCTCGTCGTGTGATGTTGAGGCCCAGCAGCTGCAAGATTTCTATAGCGCCGACCCGGGTCGCATCGCCCAGCTGTCGCCGGGTGTCGACTTGGCCCTGTTCTCGCCCGGTCAGCGATGGGCCGCCCGCCAGGCGCTCGGTGTGGCCGATACCGGTCGCCCGCTGGCGCTCTTTGTGGGCCGGCTCCAGCCCCTCAAGGGGCTCGACGTGGCGCTCAAGGCCATTGCTGCGAGCACTCAGTCTCCTGATCTGTTGGTCGTCGGAGGGCCTTCGGGCCTTGACGGCGAGCGTTATGTCGACGAGCTACACAAGCTGGCTGCCGACCTCGGCATCTCGGACCGAATTACTTGGCGTCCGCCCCAGCCGCATCACGTGTTGTCGACGTATTACCGCGCCGCCGATGTGTGTGTGGTTCCGAGCCGTTCAGAATCGTTCGGTCTTGTTGCCCTCGAAGCAGCCGCATGCGGCACACCGGTCGTTGCCAGCGATGTCGGCGGACTGTCGATCATCATCTCCGACCAGGTGAGCGGCTTCTTGGTTGCCGATCGATCGGTCGCTGGGTTTCGCGACGCGATCGACCGGGTCGTGTCCGATGAGCTGACGGGCCTTGCGATGGGTGCTGCTGCGGCCGATCGGGCCTCGGCGTTCTCGTGGCGTTCTGCAGCCCATGCGTTCATCGACGCAGTGCAAACAACACGCTCTGCTGAGCTCGTCGACTGTCGTTGATCGAGTCCCTCGCATCTAGGGTGCGAGGATGTTTCGCTCTCCTCCCACCCCATCTGAATGGGCCGACGCCTACTCGCTGATCGACGGATTTCTCGAGAGCCGCCTAGCTGACCCCGATGAGTCAGTGGTCGACGTCAGCCGCGACGACTCCATCGCTGGCCGCTGGTACGTGCGTATGGTTGGCGAGGCTCGGGATTTCACCACCGTGTGGTTGACCCTTGGACAGCGAACCTTGCGGCATCAGACCTATGTTCTGCCGAGTCCGGAGGAAAACCGGGTCGAAGTGTTCGAGCGATTGCTGCGCTACAACGATCAGCTTGCGGGGGCTCGGTTCTCTATCGGCGACGAGTCGGCACTGTTCCTCGTCGGCGAGATCGGAGTGCACCAACTCGACGAGATCGAACTCGACCAGCTTCTGGGCCGGGTGTACGCCACAGTCGAGCGGTACTTCCCATCGCTTGTGCGCTTGGCGTTCGAATCAAAGTTCTGAGCTGAGGGGGGGGTACAGCGGCCGGGCTTGGTGTCCACTTCCCCGAGGATCACGTTGCCCGACCGCTGCGTGGCTAAAGATACCGAAATGTACTGAAAGATGTCAAGAGGAAGTTTCTGCGTCTCAACGGAATCGCGTCGAGCGATACCGTGAGGCCATGAACAGTCTTCAGATCGTTGGCGGCGGACGAATGGGCGAAGCTCTGCTCGCAGGCTTGCTTCGCGCCGGAGCCGACCCGCGTTTGGTCACGGTGGTAGAGCCAGACGCTGCTCGTTGTGTCGAGCTCGCTGATCGGTACGGCGTCGCTACGTCGCCATCAGTGATTGGCTCGCGCGACGCGGTACTAGCGGTCAAGCCGTATCTGACGGTCGAAATTGCGGCTCAGTTGAGCCAGGCCGGAGTCGAACGGGTCCTATCGATTGCAGCCGGTGTGACGTTGGCCAGCATCGAAGCAGCCGTTGGCGGCAGCGTTGCGGTGATCCGTGCAATGCCCAACACCCCAGCGTTAGTGGGTCGCGGTGCGGCGGGCCTCGCTGGCGGATCACATGCCGACGACAACGACATCGAGTGGGCGCGCCAACTCCTCTCTGGCGTCGGTGTTGCTGTGGTTGTTGCCGAAAGCGCTCTCGATGCCGTTACTGGCTTGTCTGGCAGTGGCCCCGCCTATGTGTTCTTGTTTGCCGAAGCAATGATCGAGGCGGGCGTGCTCAACGGCCTGCCGCGACCCCTCGCTGAGACCCTGGCCATCAACACCATCGTTGGCGCAGGCGAAATGTTGTTGGCCGGACGCGACCCAGCCCAGTTGCGTGCCGACGTGACCAGCCCCGGAGGCACAACCGCTGAGGGCCTTCGGGCCCTCGAAGACCACGGTGTGCGCGCCGCGGTGCTCGACGCCGTCTCGCGGGCGACTGCGAAATCCAGGGATCTGGGCGCCTAGTGGTAGCCCAACTTCGGGTCTGCGCTGGGCCCGACACCGGTAGCGTTTGACGCTGATGACCGAGCTCGATTCTGCCCCGACCCCCAAGGGTCCGTATTCCACTGTCACCTTGATGACGGACCGGGGTCATACCGACGAAGCCGTCGGCGTTGTTCATTCGATCATGGCCGACATGGCTCCCGGATCGCGGGTGGTCGACCTCACGCACAACGTCGATCGTTACGACGTGAGGGCTGGGGCACTGGTGCTCGCTCGCAGCGTGGCCTACATAGCTCCAGGAATTGTGATTGCGTCAGTCGACCCTCACGGCTCGGCCGAACGACGCAGCGTGGCGGTCGAAGTTGGCGACGGAATAGGTGTCTTGTTGGGCCCCGACAATGGCCTCTTGGCGAATGCTGTTGCCATTGTTGGTGGCGCTGGACGCACAGTCGAACTGTCGAATGAAGCCTTCAGGCTGCCGTCGCCCGGAGCGCTGTGGCCCTTGCGCGATGTGCTGGCTCCCGCAGCCGCGCACTTGTGTAACGGTGTCGACCTGGCCGAGCTGGGCGCCGCGATCGACCCGTTCACCTTGTTGCCATCGCTCGTCCCGATCCCTCGGTTCGAAAACGAACAAGTGGTGGCCGAAGCAATGTGGATCGACCACTTCGGTGCGGTCCAACTCAACGTCGACGCCGACATGATCGACCACCTCGGTTCGGTGGTGGTCATCAGCAATGGTGAGAATCGACGAGTAGTGCGACGTCATGGCAGCGCTGTCGACATTGCTGAAGGGCAGCTGGGGTTGGTGACGGATGCCTTTGGCGTGATGTCCATCGTCAGCCCGCGCAGGAGCGCCGCCGATGAGCTCTCCGTTGCTGTTGGTGCCGAGATCGTCTTGTCAGAAGCACGATGAAATCGAGGTTGCGATGAGACCATGGACCACCTTGGTGCTGGCCGTGTTACTGGTTGGGGTGCTGATCGCGGCAGTCATCCAGTTTGTGGTTTTGCTCTAGATCCTCAACGCCAAATTGAGCCTGTCGTCTGCCGGGAACGCGAGCTTGTGAACTCGTGAAAGTTCGGTAGCGTTGCCGTGATGAGCAGGCCTATTCCAGAAGCAACGGTCGCACGGCTGCCGTTGTATCTGCGCGAGCTCAACGAGCTCGACACCGAGTCTGCTGAAGGTGCACCGGTCACCATTAGCTCCGAACACCTGGCCACGCTCGCGGGTGTGAACGCAGCCCAGGTCCGCAAGGACCTATCCCACCTGGGTACCTATGGCACTCGAGGTGTTGGGTACGACGTGGGTCTCTTGCGCTTCCAGATGAATCACGCCCTTGGGCTCACTGGCGAGCGGGCCGTGATCATCGCCGGTGCTGGTCATCTTGGGCAGGCGTTGTCGAACTATGGCGGTTTTAGCGAACGTGGGTTTCGCATTGTTGCCCTCGTTGACGTCGACCCGGCCAAGATTGGCGGCACGTCGGCCGGCGTGCCCGTCGTCGGCCCCGACGAGGGTGCTGCGATGGTGAGCGGCAGCCACGGCTGCATCGTGGTGATAGCGACACCCGAAAGTGTCGCCCAGGACGTCACCGATCATTTCGTGGCCGCAGGAGCGTTGAACTTTCTGAACTTCGCTCCCGGCGTGTTGAACGTTCCGGCAGGAGTGTCGGTCCGAAAGGTCGATCTCGGACTTGAGTTGCAGGTTTTGTCGTACTACGCGGCTCGCGAAGACAACGCCGACATTGGCGCCTCAGGCGACTCCCGTGTTGGATCCGATGTGTGAACTTCGGCTCGTGGTTGGCGATTCTGCGCCACAGGGGCGACAATGGTCATCCCTGTCCCCATGTCCCAGAGGTCGTTGACCCGTGTCGATCATTGTCGTCGGACTAAATCACCAGTGCGCGCCCTTGCCCTTGTTGGAGCAGGTGGCGGTTCGTGGTGACGAATTCGACAAGGCACTCGACGGGTTGCGCCAGTGCGACAACGTGGGCGAGGTGGTGGTGCTGTCCACCTGCCACCGCACCGAGGTCTACGCGGTAGCCGAACGGTTCCACGGTGCATACGACGACATCCGATCGTTCTTTGCCGACCGCGCTGAGATTGGTGCAGCCGAACTCAACGACCGCCTGTACGTCCACTACGACGACGACGCGGTGCGTCACCTGCTGCGTTTGGCGTCGGGTCTTGAGTCCGCTGTCCTCGGCGAGACTGAGATCCTCGGCCAAGTCAAGCAGTCCTGGGAAACGGCCCGCATCGCGGGTGCTTCGGGATCAACGCTCAACCTGTTGTTCCGCCACGCGACCGAGACCGGCAAGCGGGCTCGTTTCGAAACCGGAATTTCCCGCAATATCACCTCGGTCTCCCATGCTGCAGTGGCCATGGCGAGCGATCGCCTGGGTTCGCTTATCGAGCGCTCGGTACTGGTTGTTGGTGCTGGCGATATGGCGGCTGGCATGCTCGAATCGCTTGCTGATGCGGGCCCGTCAGACATCGTTGTCGCGAACCGCACCGAAAGCCGGGCCGCAGCCTTGGCCGAACGCGCCGATGGTCGGGCCATTGCCTTGGCCGATCTCGCCGACCAGATTCGTGTTGTTGATGTTCTGCTGACCGGAACCGGTGCGTCGTCGATCATCTTGGATCACACCGACCTTGCGGGTGCGATCGGCGACCGTAACGGACGCCCTCTGGTCATTGTTGATGTTGCGGTGCCCCGCGACGTCGATCCTGCCCTCGGGTTGCTTCCCGGCGTCACCTTGCTCGATATGGACGATCTTTCAGAGTTCGCCCAGCGGGGCCGCGACGAGCGCACACGCGAGATTGCAGCTGTCGAAGAGATCGTCGATGCCGAGGTCGCCCGATTCAGCGATGTGCGTTCGGCCCGCGAAGTGGCACCGCTGATCGCTGCGCTCCACGCCGATGCCGAGGCCGTGCGTCAGGCCGAGCTTGTTCGGTCGTCGCGTCACCTGAGTGACCTCACTGAGGCTCAGCAACAAGCGGTCGACGATCTGACCCGTCGCATTGTGGCCAAGCTGCTGTTTCGACCCACGGTCGCAGTCAAGGCCGATGCGGGCACTCCAAAGGGCGACCGTCTGGCTGACAGCGTCCGCGATCTGTTCGATCTGTAGCCGCCGGTGCTCGAAACGTCGAAGTCCTCGGCCAGGGCAACGTCGCCCGTCGTGGTCCGGGCCGCCACTCGAGGCAGCGACCTCGCCCTGTGGCAGACCCGTCGCGTCGCTGCCTTGCTCGAAGCCCAGGTACCCGGGCTGTCCGTGGAGATCGTCGTCGTCAGCACTGAGGGCGACCGGAACCAGACAGCACCAATTGCTGCCATTGGCGGCCGGGGGGTGTTTGCCAAAGAAGTGCAGTCTGCCGTGCTCGATGGCCGTGCTGACATTGCTGTTCACAGCGCCAAGGACCTCACTTCGACAACTCCAGACGGCCTGCTGATCGGGGCGATTCCCGAGCGGGGATCCGTCGAGGACGGTCTCGTCGGCGCCCGTCTCGCCGATCTGGAGCATGGCGCAACGATTGCGACAGGTTCCGTCAGACGACGAGCCCAGTTGAGCCATTTGCGTCCAGACCTGCGGTTCGTCGAGCTCAGGGGCAATATGGCCACGCGTCTCGCCGTTGCCGACAGTGTCGACGTTGATGCGATTGTTGTCGCGGTGGCGGGTCTTGAGCGCCTTGGTCTTGGACACCGCATCGATGAGGTCATTTCGAGCGACATCATGGTGCCTCAGGTGGCCCAGGGAGCTCTCGCGGTTGAGTGCCGGGCCGACGATGAGGTGACCGCTGGACTGCTTGGCTCGATCGACAATGCGTCGCTGCGAATGCTGGTCGAGCTCGAACGCTCCTGGCTACGCGAGCTGGGCAGCGGCTGCGATCTTCCGGTCGGTGGCTTGGCCCGCCTGACCGCGGACCACATCGAGATGGACGTTTTCTTGAGCAACCGAGCCGGCACGTCGGTTCTACGGCACTGCGCCAGCGCAGACGCTCCTGACGCCGTGCTGGCTCAGTGTGTCGACGTCGTGCTCGACCGTGGTCGGGGTCGCGAGCTCTTGGAGCGATGAGTTCGCTCAGGCCCCTCGCTGGCCGGTCAGTTGCTGTGACCCGGATGGCTTCGGGAGCGGCGGATCTCGCGGATCGTTTGTGTGCGCTGGGAGCCAATGTGGTGGTGGTGCCACTGATCGAGATCGCCCCGCCAGCCGACAACGGGGCCCGCTTGGCCCAGGTACTCGAGTCGATGGGCATTGGCGACGTCCTCGTCATGACCTCTGTCCACGCGGTCGAAGCGATCAGTTCGATCGGCGCGAATCTGACCGGCATCGACATCGCGACGGTTGGGAAGACGACCGCCCAGGCCGTGCTGAGAGCGGGATTCGCCCCACCATTGGTGCCTGACCGTCAAACAGCCCGTGATCTTGCCGAGGCCATGATCCTCAGCCGGCCGCCATGCCGGGTGGTGTTTGCGGCTGCTGACAACGCACGTTCTGATCTTGAGGACTCCTTATCCTCGGCTGGCTGGCAGGTCGACCGCGTCGAAACCTACCGAACCGGGCTGCGCCAGCCGCCTCAGACCATCGCGGCTGCAGCGAGCCGCTGCGATGTCGCGATCTTTACGTCGGGGTCAACCGTGCGCGGCTGGGTCGAGGCTGGTCTTGGGCGAACCTTGGCGGTGAGCATTGGCCCTTCCACGTCTCAGGTCGCAGCTCAACTCGGTGTCGTCATCGGTGCCGAAGCCACCACCCACGACCTCGATGGTGTGTGTGCCGCTGTTGTCACGTTGCTGTCTCGCGACCCCAAAGCTCCCTCGTAGGATCAACCCCAATGATCGATGTCAACAGTCTCACGACCAACGAGGCATGGTTTGCCGCGGCTCAGGAACGTATTCCAGGCGGTGTCAACTCGCCGGTCCGGGCCTTTCGTTCTGTCGGCGGAACGCCATACTTTGTCGACCGCGCCGAAGGTCCCTACGTCTGGGATGTTGAAGGCCGTCGCTACATCGACATGGTTCAGTCCTACGGCGCTGTTGTGCTGGGTCATGCCTCACCAATCATCACCGAAGCAGTGATGACTGCGGTTCAGCGGGGCACGTCCTACGGCGCCCCAACTCCTCGCGAGGTCCAACTGGCCGACGAGATCTGCAGCCGGGTCCCCGGAGTCGACCAGATTCGTTTGGTGAACTCTGGCACCGAGGCCACGATGAGCGCGATTCGTCTCGCTCGTGGTCACACCGGCCGAGATCGCATCTTGAAGTTCGCGGGCAACTATCACGGTCACGCTGACATGTTGTTGGCTGCTGGCGGTAGCGGCATTGCGACCCTTGGATTGTCCGGCTCGAATGGCGTCCCCGCGTCGGCGGTGGCTGACACGATTGTCGCCCCGTATGGGGTGGTGCCGACCCTGTCACAAGATGTTGCGTGCGTGATCGTCGAGCCCGTCGCTGCAAACATGGGCCTGGTTGCCCCCACCAGAGGGTTCTTGCAAGGGCTTCGCGACGAATGCGATCGCGTTGGGGCTCTGTTGATCTTCGATGAGGTGATTACCGGATTCCGGCTTGGCTCTGGGGGAGCGGTGGTTCACTTCGGTATCGAGGCCGACCTCGTCTGCTACGGAAAGATCATCGGTGGCGGCTTGCCGATCGGCGCATTCGGTGGCCGAGCCGACATCATGTCGTCGCTCGCCCCCCTCGGACCCGTGTACCAAGCCGGGACGTTGTCCGGAAACCCGGTGGCCACATCAGCGGGCCTCGCCGCGCTTCGGGCCCTCGATGCCGACGCGTATCAGGCCCTCGAAGCCAAGGCGGCTCGACTCGCCGACGGTTTGCAGGCGTCGCTTGATGCTGCAGGATTCCCAGCCGTGGTCACCCGCATCACGACCCTCGTTGGGCTGTACTGCGGCTCGACGGCCCCGACCGACTACGACGAGGCCTGCAAGACCGACGAAGGCAACTATGCCCGATTGTTCCACGCCATGTTGAAGCGTGGTGTTGCGATGGCCCCGGGAGCCTATGAGGTCATGTTCGCGGGCCTGTCGCACACCGATGAGGTGATCGACGACGTCATCGCCATCGCCGCAGAAGCTGCCGCAGAAGTGATGGCTGGCTGACCGAGCACAGTCCGCTAGTGGTGCTCTGGCGGTTCGGGCATGAGTCGCGCCAGCGAACTCACGGCCCGCTGTAGGCGTCCACGGGGCTCAGAATCATCGGCCGCTGCCGCGAGCTGTACCGCTCGGGCCAGGCTGGCGTCGGACCACGTTGCGGCCTTGGTGATGAACCCAGTCACCCGGGGTTCAGTTAGGAACCGACCTGCAATGCGACCAACCCGCAGCTCGTCGCCGAGGTGTTCGTCGAGCGCTATCTCATAGTCGCGCAGCTGGAGGCCGTCGTCGGACGCGACCGCGGCGGCGACGATCGGAGCTGCCAGTTGTGCTGTGCTGAGCGCTGATGCGACCCCTGCACCATTGAGCGGGCTCGTCATTGCCACTGCATCGCCGATCGCCAGCCAGTTCGGCCCGGTGCGCGGCCACACGCCATCGCCGAGCGGAATTCGGCCGATGTTGGTGTTGTAGGCGACCTGTTGGTTGTCGCCATGAGCGCCGGGAGCCTGGGCCCGCCACGCGGCGAGGACGTCAGCGATGATCACCGAGTCGGAGTCGCGATAGGTGCTCAGAACGCCGACTCCGACATCGAGTCGATGATTCCCGACCGGTGCAACCCAACCAAGTCCCGGCACGGGCAGATCGAATCGTTCGCGCAGGTCAATGGCAAGATCGAGCCAGGCCCGGGGTTCGGCGGCCGGATCGTCAATCGTCGCCACCGCGACGAGCGCCTGGGGTCGAGTTCGTCGGCGTGATGTTCCGAGGGCTCGACCGAAGTGAGACAGCGCTCCGTCAGCAACGACGAACATGCGTCCAAAGACGGGCCCGGAACTTGTTTCGACGCCGACGAGCACGCCATCGTCGAGAAGTGGGCCGGTCACGGCCGTCTCCCACCGCCACGCGGCCCCGCCGTCTTGGGCTGACTGAGCCAGCTCTTGGAGCAGTTCTGCGCGATTGACAGTGCGTGCTTCGCCGATGGTCGCGAACGGAAGGCGCACCGTTCGGTCGTGGGAGAGCACTTGGATGCCCTCAAGTCGGATGCCCGAGCCAGCGCTGCTGTCGGTTGCCACTTGGAGACGCTCGAGTTCGCCTACGGCGAACGGGGTGAGCACCCAAGAGCCTGCGGTGGGCCGATCGCTCGACCGAGACTCAAGAACGACGACGTCTACGTCGAGCAACGCCAGTTGTTGGGCAATCGCCGCCCCAGCAACGCCTCCGCCAACGACAACGACGTCGTGACGGTGGTCAGCTTCGACACTCATCGAACGGCCAAGTGCAACATGCGACGGTCCGTCCAACAGGTTTGATTAGTGGCCTCCGCCACCACCGCCCTCGCCGCCGCCGCCAAGCTCTTCCCACACGTGGTCAAGTTCGGCGATTTCATCGGCCGTGAGTTCCTCGCCGGACAGCTGTTCGCGGATGTAGCGCGACACGGCATAGATGTCTGACTCGCTGAGGGTGTCGCCGAATCCGGGCATGACAGCGCGTGCGCCAGCAAGGTGCGGGCCACCTTCGCGGTCTGGATTACCGACGACGTTGCCGACTCCCCACGCCTCAGTGCCTGCAGCGATCCACGGGATCATGTCCTTGGCGCTCGCGAACGTCTTGAGGACTTCGCCCTCTGAGAGCTGGTAGCCGACACCGCCGCCGCCACCTGCCCCATGGCACGATGCGCATCCGAGCCCTGAGTAGACCTCAGCGCCACGACCAACGGCCGTGATTGCCTCGACCTGGTTGTCGCCGAGCAACTGCACGTACGCAAGTGCCCACACCGGAAGCAGGAACAGCACCGGCAGAACCCACAACGGGATCTTGTGTCGCGATTTGGCCGCTGCGACCCAGGGTTCGTCGGGCTTCACCGGAGCAACAGCTGCCGGAGCGGCAGCTGCAGTGGCGACTGGAGCAGACGCCCTGGCTGCTGCAACCACGGCTGGTGCTGCGTCGGTCGAGCCAGCGGAGGGAGCCCCTCCGTCGTCGCCGCCAACTCCCGTCAGGGCGCGGCGTCGCTCTCGGGAGCGCTCAATGAGATAGTCAGGAACTTCGGTCACAGATACCTCCGCCGAGCTTGAGCCATGGTGGCGTGCGCCCGTCGGTCGATCACAGAGGGATGTCGTTCACGTCGCGAAACCACCAAGGTGGCTACGAACAGATCAACATTGTGCCAGCCCGAGCGACCATCGGCGAACCTCACCGCAATCTTGACGTCAATTTGTGTAGACGAGAACCACGAAACCCGCTGCTGATCGCGGGCATGAGAAGAGTTTCACCAGCGAGCGTTCTTGCCGACTGGTCGCGTGGCGTACGATCATGTTCACCCTTCGTTGGGTCCGCGGCCTCTCCCAGCCTCAGGCTGAGAGCGGTCACTGGCGCTTCGTTGTATCCACCCGTTCGCAAAGTTGTCGCTGAGTTACCGCGTTGTGCCCCCCGCAGGTACATTGTGAGTCAATTCACAAGGAGGACGAATCAGATGGTCGCCTTCATCGTCGCCACAGTCGTGACCTTGGGCATGACTGCCGGTCTGCTCGCATACGCAAACAAGCGCCCCGCTGATCAGATGACTACGTGGGGCGAAGCCATGATCGGCTCCGCCTACGTCTTCTTCTTGTTGATCATGGTGTTCGGCATCCTCCCAGATCAGTTCATCGACTGGGTAGACGCCGAGGGCTGGGACACCGAACGCTTCTTTGTCGGCCCTGGCGGCATCCTGCAGGCCCAAGCCCAGGGCGGCTGGTTCCCGTTCTCGATCACGTATCAGGCAATTCGCGACATCATCGTCGTCGTCCAGCACGTGATCGCCATCACCTTGCTACCCATTGTGGCCATCTACTGGCAAAAGCGCGGCGACCGCGCTGCTGCGAAGTCTGCGGCCACCGCTACTCCTTCCGACTTCGGCCGTCCGCTCGTCCGGGAGTCCTGATGGGAGCAACCGACGCCAATCCGCCGCTGCCGGAGTTCCGCAGCGATTACATCCTGCAAGCCGTCGACGCCGACTACCTCGCGGCTGCAGTGAAGCCCAAGCAGTTCATCAACATCGACCAGTCCGAGTGCATTATCTGCGAAGGCTGCGTCGACATCTGCCCGTGGAAGTGCATCTTCTTGCTGTCAACTGACGCAATCGATGAAGCTCACGGTGCCGAACTACCTGGCGCGGATCCCAACGACTCGTCCATCTTCGTGATCGACGACGACGTGTGCACCCGGTGCGCTCTGTGCGTCGATCGTTGTCCAACCGGGGTCATCACCCTCGGAAAGATCACTAACAATCCACCGGCCGGGGGCGATGTTCACGGCCGAACCAACAATCACGGCTACGCCTACGGCATGCGGTTCTGAGAGGTCACTGACACATGGCCAAAACCATTGAAAAGCGTAAACCAAGCGTTCCGGAGCGTCTCCAAGACGGTCTGAGCACTGCGGTTGACAAGACACAGGCCTCACAAGCCTGGAACTCGATCTTCCGTCCAGGCTCGATCTTCCGAAAGGGCTACACCGATAGCCCGAGGAACCGTTCGTACGTCATCATGAACTCGGTGCTGTACCACTTGCACCCGGTCAAGGTGAAGCGCCACGCAGTCAAGGTCAGCTACACGCTGTGCCTCGGCGGCTTGAGCTTCTTCTTGTTCATCTTGTTGACCGTGACTGGCATCTTCTTGATGTTCTTCTACCGTCCGACGGCCGCTGCGGCCTGGGAAGACATCGCCACGCTGCAGACCTCGGTGTCCTTCGGGCTGCTCGTGCGGAACATGCACAGGTGGGCGGCCCACTTGATGGTCCTGTCGGTGTTCCTTCACATGGCCCGCGTCTTCTACCACGGCGCGTACAAGGCGCCCCGAGAGTTCAACTGGGTCATTGGCATCATCTTGCTGAAGCTCACCCTTTTGTTGTCCTTCACCGGCTACCTCCTGCCGTGGGATCAGCTCGCTCTGTGGGCTGTAACCGTGGGTACCAACATGATGGGCTTCACGCCCGTGTTTGGTAACGAGGTCCGGTTCGTGCTGCTTGGCGGCAACCAGATCGGTGCTGAGACACTGCTGAGGTGGTATGTCTTGCACGTACTCCTCCTGCCGTTCGTCATCGTGATTTTCATGGCCATCCACTTCTGGAGAGTCCGCAAAGACGGCGGAATCTCCGGTCCGCTCTAGGTCGAAGGGAATATTCAGACATGACTGAGATCCCAGAACATCTGCTCAAGCGAAGCCAGTCGGCTCGCACCAAGGCCGCGGGCGCGCCCGCGGATGCGTCGGCTGGTGCAGGCGATGATGGGCAAACCATTCCTCGCTCGTTGCTCGAAAAGAGTCAGCAGGGCGGCGGCGCGGTCGCCCCGTCAGGAGCCGGTGGTGGCGTCGCCACACTGGCGCCTCCTCTCGCAGCTGGCCCCGGTGGCCACACCCAGCGCTTGCTGACCGTGGTCAAGTCCGGATCGATCCAAGACGTCAAGTCCTCGCCGGTCGACAAGGTCCACACCTGGCCACATTTGCTCGCCGCCGAGTTCACCGCAGCGCTGTTCATCACGGCCTTCGTGTTGATCTTCAGCATCTTCGTCAACGCTCCGCTACTCACCCTGGCTGATTTCAACAACACTCCGAACCCGTCGAAGGCCCCGTGGTACTTCTTGGGTTTGCAGGAATTGTTGACGATGTTCCACCCGATGCTCGCTGGAGTGACACTGCCCGGTGTTGTGCTGGGTATCTTGATTCTTGCGCCGTACGCGGACCGTAACCCGAGCAAGAAGCCCGAAGACCGCAAATTCATGATCTCGCTCATGACCTTGCACCTCATGTTCTGGGCCATCTTGACCATCATCGGCTCGTTCTTCCGGGGTCCTGGCTTCAACTTCACCTACCCATGGGACACCGGCCTTTACGGTGTCTTCCACCTCTGACGCGAAAGTGAGTTGATATGTCCGCCTCTCTAGCGCTCATCATTGTTGTCCCCTTGCTGATCGTGATTGCTTTGGTAGTCACCTTCTTGACGACGCGCAGCAGCGACGCTTCTGGCCTCGGCCGGCTGTCTCGCGAGACCAAGGCCCGTGACGCGGCCGTCGGCCTTACCGTTAACGATGACGTCGAGGTCGTGTCTGGCCGCGAGGTCGAAAAGGCTGCTGCTCTCGCCCGCATCGGTGGCGACATCGAACCAATCAAGGCCGCCCCTGCGGCCCCTGTTGCCTGGTCACCGCCAGACCCTGAGGCACTCGGGGTTACCCGTCGTCAGTTCCTCAATCGGGCGTCGATCGGTCTCACCTTGCTCGGTGTGTCCGGCTTTGGTGCCGCCTCGCTTGCGTTCTTGTGGCCCAAGGCTGGTGGCGGTTTCGGCTCGAAGGTCAAGTTGGGAAGCATCAGCGACGTCAACAACGTCATCGCCAGCGGCCAGCCCGCGAACAACTTCTCCTACTTCGCTGAAGCCCAGACCTACCTCCAGCCCTTCCCTGCCGAGGCCCTTGCCGCAGGCAAGGCGGTCTACGACGAGCGCATGTGGCCGGGCCTTGAGGCTGGCTATGTCGCCCTGTGGCAGAAGTGCCCACACCTTGGTTGCAAGGTCCCCGCATGCAACACATCGCAATGGTTCGAATGCCCATGCCACGGTTCCCAGTACAACCGTGTTGGCGAAAAGAAGGCCGGTCCCGCCGCTCGCGGTATGGACCGCTTCCCGATCACCATCGAAGGCGATGATGTCATCGTCGATACTGGAACTGTCATCATCGGCCCAACCCCGGGCGTCAACACCACTAACCAGGGCCAAGAAGGTCCGAACTGCACGAGCGGCGGCCATTAAAGTCGCTTGGTCTGGAAGCTCGGCGACGAGATCCAGCGCGGGAGAGAATCTGTGATCATTGCTGTTTCGACGGAACGCACCATTGGTTTGGTCCTACTCGCCATCATTTTGGTGGCGTGGGTCGCGTACGTCTTCGTCAACATCCTTCAGTCAAAAGCTGAGATTGGTTCCGAAGTCGAACTGGCGGCCAACCGGCGCGCCTTGCCCGATGATGAACATTTCGAGGGCCCTCGCTTGGAGCGCGTCCAAGCATGGGGCGTCGTCTTCCTGGCAGTCATCGGCATTGCCCTGCCGGTGTACTGGCTGCGGGAGCCTGGACGTCAAGACGGAGCCCAGCGGCTTCTTGACAACCAGGCGCTGTCCAGGGGCGAAGAGTCTTACTTGGCCGGCTTCCAGTGTGCGAACTGCCATGGCGCCAACCTGGGCGGCGGCGCTGCTCCGACGATCATCTCGCTGCCGCGCGGCTCGACTGGCGAGACCGTCAATGTTCAGGTGAACTGGGCCGCACCGTCGCTCAACGACATCTTCTACCGTTTCGACACCGATATCGAAGATCCCATCGATTCGACCGAAGTGTTGGCGATTTTGAACTACGGCCGGGCGCCTGTCATGCCTGCATGGGGTCTTCCCGGCGGCGGCCCAGGTAACGAGCAGCAGATCCAAGACCTCATCGACTACATGTGGGAAAACCAGCTTGAGCCCGAAGAGGTCGTGACCGTCTGGAAGGACCGCTTCGACGCACAACGGGGCGATCCAGCCAACGCCGAAAAGGGTGATGGTCAGATCTTGTACGAGATCCACTGCGCACGCTGCCACACGCCGCAGTGGAGCACCTCTGGCGTACATGAGCAGCCGACCGGAGCCGCGGTCGAGATCGTCGCTGGCCAACCAGGCGCCGGCGGATACGGACGCCCACTGAGCGCAGCTTCGCTGATCGAACAGTTCCCCGATCCTGCCGATCAGGTCGCTTTCGTGAGCAATGGCGCGGTCCAAGATGTTGCCTACGGCACCCGCGGCCTCGGTAATTACGGCATGCCCGGCTTCGGAACATTCCTGACCGATGAAGAGATCGAATCGATCGTGATGTACGTGCGGTCATTGAGCCCTGCACCAGATGTCACCGGCGTTGCCGGCGACGAGGTCGTTCCAGAAGGCGAGGAGTAGACGATGTTGGGTGCACTTCTTGCTCTCGAATGGGATCCAGGCGTAACGGGCTATCTGGCTGTCGGCATTGGCATGATCGTGCTGTGCGGTTCGGTGTACCTGCTGCTGGCGACCAATGTCGGAACCCGGCTGGGTTTCTTGATCTCGCTGTGCGGCTTCGCGGGCTGGATGTTCCTCATGGGGATCATCTGGTGGGTCTACGGCATCGGCTGGATCGGCGCTGGCCCGTCTTGGCAGCCCATCCAAGTCACCCAGGATCTCAATGAGTCCACCATTGAGGTTGTTCGCGAGCTCGCCGATGTCGATCTCGCTGATCCGGCGCCGGGCGACTGGATGGTCGTCCCCGAAGAGGAAACGGGTGACATCAACGCCTCAGCAGACGCGGAGATCGTGTGTCCTCCGGGCGATGAACGCCTGAACGAACTCGTGAGCAACTGCCTGTTTGCAAGCGCCCAAGGCATCGAGCATCACCGGAGCTTCCGAGTTGGTGGCGAGCGCTATCGCCCGCTTATCCCGTCCAATGAGTTCTTCGACTTCTTCCTTCCGACCTTCGGCCGTCCTCATTACGCCGTCGTCCAAGTCCAGGAGTACGCGCCAGCTCCAGCCATCGACCTGAACTCCGATGCGGCTATTCCGCCTCGAGTCGTGGACCCGAATGCACCGATCGTGAACGTGGTCATGGAGCGAGATCAAGGGAGCCTTCGCCTGCGCCCGTTCTTGCTTACCTTGGCGTCTGCGATCGTGTTCTTCTTGACGGCCTATCAGCTCCACCGTCGCGATCTGGCCATCATGGAGATGCGCCAGAAGGCGGCCTAGGTACCGATGAGTCAGTACCTCCCCGTTCTCGCCCTCGGCGTCTTGGGCGTCATCTTCGTGGTACTGAGCATTTTCGCTTCACGGCTCTTGGCTCCATCTCGCACGACGATGGCCAAGTCGGCCCCGTACGAATGCGGCATCACCGACACCGTCGCCCCGCCGGAGCGGTTCCCAGTCAAGTTCTACTTGGTCGCCATGTTGTTCATCATGTTCGACATCGAGATCGTGTTCTTGTACCCGTGGGCCATTGCAAATGAAGAGCTCGGTGCGTATGGGCTCATCGCGATGCTCATCTTCGCGGGCATCTTCTTCATCTCGTTCGTGTACGAACTGGCGCTTGGTGGTCTCAACTGGGGCCCGGGTCGTCGAATGATCGCTCCGGCTCGTTCGCCTGAGCGCACGTCAAATAACACCATCCGCAAGGTGGGCCTCGAAGGTCGCCTGGTAGAACCCAACGATGAGGCGGCCTAATGGCTCGTAACCAGCTCGTTCGAGGAGTACTGGACGACGGTCTCGAGGGCCTCAATCACGGCATCTTCACCGCCCCCATCGAAGAACTGGTCAAGTGGGCCCGGCGGCGGTCACTCATGCCGGCAACGTTTGGTCTTGCGTGCTGTGCCATTGAGATGATGGCCACCGGTACCGCTCACTACGACATGGCCCGGTTCGGTATGGAAACGTTCCGAGCTTCACCGCGACAGGCCGACCTCATGATCGTTGCGGGCCGTGTGAGCCAGAAGATGGCTCCGGTGCTGCGCACGGTCTACGACCAGATGATGGAACCCAAGTGGGTCATCTCGATGGGCGTTTGCGCGTCGAGCGGCGGGATGTTCAACAACTATGCGATCGTCCAAGGTGTCGACCAGATCGTTCCGGTCGATGTGTATGCGCCAGGTTGCCCACCGGGACCAGAGACCCTCCTGCACGCGATCTTGACCCTGCACGAGCAGATTCGTACCGGCGAGTTGATGAAGCGTCGCGAGGCCAACGGAGGCGGAGCTGGGATCCATCTCGACCCGGCTTTGGCGGGCGACGCCCAGCCAGCCCCCGTCATCATCCGCACCGGCGGTGCGTCATGAGTGCCGCGATCGACGACGACGTAGCGTCGCTCGGGCTCGCGCTTGGCGATTCGCAAGGACAATTGGTCGCCCACGTTGCAGTCAGCGACTACCACTCCACGGTCCGCTCGCTGCTCGAACTGGGCTTCGAGATGTGTATCGATGTCACCGCGGCTGATTATCTCCGCCGACCCGACCGCCAGGTCGCACCTGAGGTCACTCCGCAGCGCTTCGAACTGGTCGTGAACTTGCTTGACCTGGCCAAACGGCGCCGAATCCGGCTTCGCATGCAGGTTGCCGATGGCGAGGTGGTTCCGTCAATCACCGACATCCATCCGGGAGCCGAAGCTATGGAGCGAGAGGTCTTCGACATGTTCGGCATCACCTTCTCTGACCACCCAGACCTGACGCGCATCTTGTTGCCCGAGACCTGGGTGGGCCACCCGCTTCGCAAGGACTACGCCTCTGGACGCATTCCCGTCCAGTTCAAGGGCGCTCACCAGGGACGTTGACGATGACGATCACCAACGACTCCACCGCCGAGCTGCTCGCTCGCCGCCAGCAACTGCTCCACTCGGGTGCAGCGCTTCGTATGTCCGAAGCTGACGCCGAGGCTGCTGCGGCAGCTGTCGACCCCGACGACGAGCGGATGATCATCAATATGGGGCCTCAGCACCCCAGCACGCATGGTGTGCTTCGGATCACCATGGAGTTGCAGGGCGAGACGGTCACTCGCAGCAAGCCGGTGATTGGTTATCTCCACACCGGAATGGAGAAGACGGGCGAAGAGCTCACCTACCTTCAGGGCCCTACCAATGTCACGCGGATGGACTACGCCGCGCCGTTGTTCACCGAGTTGGCCTTCTCGATGGCAACCGAGCGATTGCTCGGCGTCGAGGTGCCCGAGCGGGCCGTCTGGATCCGCATGCTGATGACCGAACTCAACCGAATGAGTTCGCACCTGTTGTTTTTGGCCACCAACGGTATGGACCTCGGTGCAGTCGGGGTCATGTTGTACGGCTGGAAAGAACGCGAAGAGGTATTGCGCTTCTTCGAAACGGTGACCGGCCTGCGGATGAATCACAACTACATCCGCCCCGGCGGTGTGGCTGCTGACCTTCCCGATGGTTGGGAGGACGGGGTCGCCAAGATGTTGGCGGTGCTCCCCGGTCGTCTCGAGGAATTCGACACCTTGATGACTGGTCAACCGATCTGGCGCGACCGGACCCAAGGCGTTGGGGTGATCACTACCGAGGAAGCCATTGCGCTCGGCTCGACCGGCCCCATCCTGCGTTCAACGGGCTATGCCTGGGACTTGCGTCGCGATCAGCCCTACCTCGCGTACCCCGAGGTTGACTTCGACGTGGTGGTTGGCACCTACGGCGACACCTTCGATCGCTACGCCATCCGACTCAACGAGATTCGTGAGTCCATGCGTATTGTCGAACAGTGCATGGAACGCATGCCTCGAGGCGACTACCGCATCGACGACCGCAAGGTCACCCCGCCGCCGCGGGCGCGAATCGACGAATCGATGGAAGCACTCATCCATCACTTCAAGATCTTCACCGAGGGCTTCAAAGTTCCCGAGGGCGAGGTCTACTGCGCCGTTGAATCGCCTCGTGGCGAGCTCGGTTGCTACATCGTGAGCGATGGGTCGCCGCATCCGCAGCGCATGCACATCCGGGGCCCAAGCTTCGTCAACCTTCAAACGCTGCCCCACATCTTGCGTGGAGGCATGATCGCCGACGCAGTCGCGGTGATCTCCTCTGTTGACCCGATCATGGGCGAAGTCGACCGCTGACGCGGTCGCGAGCTAATGCCAGAGAGAACGATGAGCTTCTTTACCCCCGACAACCGCCGTCTCGCCATCGAGATTGTTGGTCGCTACCCCAAAGCGCGATCGGCCATGATCCCGCTGTTACATCTTGCTCAAGAGCAGGCCGGATGGGTTACGAACGACGCCATGATCGAGATCGGCGAGTTGGTCGACGCCTCGCCAGCCGAGGTCCAGGGCACCGGCACCTTCTATGAGATGTTCAAGTTCCACCCGGTGGGTAAGTACGTCATCAATATCTGCGCCACCATGTCGTGTCAGTTGCTTGGTGCTGACGAGTTGATGCATCACGCCGAAGCCAAACTCGGGGTGATGGCTGGTGGAACCACGCCCGATGGGCTTTTCACCCTCGAACATGCCGAGTGCCAAGCGGCGTGCACCGAAGCACCGACGTTGCAGGTGAACTACCGCCATCAGTACCGAGTCACCAACGAGTCGTTCGACCAGCTGATCGACCAGCTCGCGGCGGGCGAACTCGATGACGAGATCCCGCCCCATGGAACACTCGGCCGGGTCCGCCAGTCGATTCCTGCTGAACGGTCGGTCGGTGCTGTTGCCCCCCAAGACGTCACAGGCCCGCCAGTGTGGCTTGAAACCGGAGCGTCCTCATGACCGATCAGGGAAGCCCGATTTTTTGGGCGCCAGGATTCATCTCCAACGAGACACCAAAGATTGTGACTGGGCGTTTCGAATACGAGGACAGCTTCACCTTTGAGCGAGCTCGCTCGACTGGTGCCTATGAGGGTTTACGAAAGGCCCTCGCTCAGTCTCCAGGCGACGTCCATAACGAGGTTCGTGGCGCCACCGTTCTTGGCCGTGGGGGAGCAGGTTTCCCAGCCGGCGTGAAGTGGGGCTTCATGCCCGCTGACAAGTGGCCTCGTTATCTGGTTGTCAACGGCGACGAGAGCGAGCCTGGCACCTATAAGGACCGCCTCCTCATGGAGCGCGACCCCCATCAGCTGATCGAAGGCTGCCTCATCGCCTGTTACGCAACGGGCCTGTCTCAGTGTTTCCTGTATGTCCGCGGCGAGATGCCGCTGGCCCATGAACGCCTCGCCCAAGCGCTCAATGATGCTTACGACGCCGGCTATGTCGGCAAGAACATCATGGGTACCAACTTCAGCGTCGACATTGTCTTGCACTGGGGTGCTGGTGCCTACGTTGTTGGCGAAGAGACCGCCCTCATCGAGAGCCTCGAAGGCAACCGTGGTATGCCCCGGCTGAAGCCTCCGTTCTTCCCCGCGGCGATCGGCCTCTACGGCCAGCCCACGATCGTGAACAATGTCGAGACGCTTGCGAATCTGCCATGGATCATGAATCACGGTGCTGCTGAGTACGTGAAGATCGGTACCGAATCGTCGCCCGGCACCCGCATGGTTGCGGTGTCTGGGCATGTGAAGCGTCCTGGTGTGTACGAGATCGTCAACGGAGTCACGACGTTCCGCGACCTGCTGTACGGCGAGCAGTACTGCCAGGGCATTCGCAACGACAATGCTCTCAAGGCATTTGTGCCCGGCGGTGGTTCGGCACCGTGGTTCACCCCGGAACAGCTCGACATCCCCTTCGAGGGTCGACAGGCCGGAGCGGCCGGCTCGATGCTGGGGTCCGGAGCCATCATTGTGATGGACGAGACCACCGACATTCCGCGCGCAGCCCTGACGCTCACGAAGTTCTACGCCCACGAGTCATGCGGAAAGTGTGTCCCGTGCCGCGAGGGTGGGACCTGGCTCGAAAAGATTCTGACTCGCATCGTGCGTGGCCAGGGCACTCCGCGCGATCTTGAGCTGTTGCTCGAGGTTGGCGAGACCATCTGTCCGGGGGACTTTCCCCATGCGTCGAGCTCCCGATTGGGTCTCGAAGCCGTGCCGTTCCCGTACAAAATGACCACCATTTGTTTCGTTGGACCATCGGCGTTCGCGCCGGTGCACTCGGCCCTCACGCTGTTTCCTGAAGAGTTCGATGCCAGGATCACGCGACGCGACATGATTCCCGTAGTAGCTGCTCCTGTCGCGGCCGCACCCCTGAGCGCCTCCTCCGCCTCCAGCACTGCCGGGAGCCACTGATGACCGACACTGTCGACGCTCAAGCACCAGCCCCTGTTGACGGGGTCAGTGTGACGATTAATGGCACCGCAATCACTGCTCGCAAGGGCGAACTGATCATCTCGGCTGCAGAGCGCCATGGGGTCTATATCCCTCACTTCTGCTACCACCCGCGGATGGAGCCTGTTGGCATGTGCCGCCAGTGTTTGGTCGAGGTCGACACCGGCCGCGGGCCAGCGTTGTCGCCATCGTGCATGCTCACCGTGTCGGAAGGCATGGTGGTCGACACCGAGTCTGAAACCACGAAGCGGGCCCAAGAAGGCATGCTCGAGCTGCTGTTGGTGAACCACCCGCTCGATTGCCCGGTCTGTGACAAGGGTGGCGAGTGTCCTCTTCAGGACCAAACCATGGCCTTCGGTCCGGGAGAATCGCGTTTCATTGAAGAAAAGCGGCACTACGAAAAGCCGATTCCGATCAGCGACCTGGTGTATCTCGACCGTGAGCGCTGCATCTTGTGCGACCGATGCACCCGATTTGCCAAAGACGTCGCTGGCGATCCACTGATCCACTTCATGCATCGGGGCAATCAGACCCAGGTCATGACGTTCCCGGACGATCCGTTCAACTCCTACTTCTCGGGCAATGTTGTTCAGATCTGTCCGGTTGGAGCGCTCACAGCCAAGCCGTACCGCTTCCGAGCCCGCCCTTGGGATCTCGATGAGACCGAATCAACCTGCACCACCTGTTCGGTTGGTTGTCGGATTTCGGTGCAGTCGTCGCGCAACGAGCTGCTGCGCTACCAAGGTGTCGACATCGAGTCGGTCAACCACGGCTGGTTGTGCGACAAGGGTCGTTTCGGGTTCGAATCGGTGAACTCTGACCAGCGTTTGGCCGGCCCCTTCGTGCGAGATCCGCGCAACGCCGATCAGCTGATCGGCACCGACTGGAACGCGGCCCTCACGGCTGCGGCAGCCGCGATCGACGCTGGTCGTTCCGGAGCCGGCGTTGGCATTATCGGCGGCGCCCGTCTCAATA
Source organism: uncultured Acidimicrobiales bacterium (assembly GCA_964350975.1). Lineage (GTDB taxonomy): Bacteria > Actinomycetota > Acidimicrobiia > Acidimicrobiales > Poriferisodalaceae > JAADHX01. The sequence continues at coordinate 52,016 of CAYGMW010000002.1, forward strand.
ATGAGAGCGCGTACGCCTGGTCGAAGCTGGCTCGATCGGTGATTGGCACTGACAACATCGACGCCCAACTCGCCGACGGTCTCGACCCGGCGATGGTGCTGGCGTTGCCCAAGGCGACGATCGCGGATGCGGTGACAGCCGATCACGTCATCGTGATTGGGCCTGATCTCAAAGAAGAGCTGCCGGTGCTCTTCTTGCGCCTTCGTGGCGCGGCCGAAAAGGGCTCCACGAGGCTCATCGAGCTCAGCGGGGCTCCCACCGGATTGTCGAAGTACACCGCTTCGTCGCATCGTTATGTTCCCGGCGAGCTGGCTCACGCATGTCGCGAGCTGCCCTCGGTACATCCCGGATTGTCCGAAGGGTCGACGGTTGTCATTGTGGGCCGTCCCTCGCTTGCTGATGGACCCGACGAGGTCGCAGCCGCAGTGGGTGTCCTGCGAGACAGGCTGCCCAACGCCACCTTCTTGCCGGCCCTGCGCCGCGGCAACATCATGGGCGCTCTTGACATGGGCCTTGCTCCGGGCCTCTTGCCCGGACGCGTCTCGCTCGCTGAGGGACGCGAGTGGTTCGCAACCGCCTGGGGCGAGCTGCCCCAAGAGACGGGGCTCGATACCGCTGGCATGCTCGAAGCAGCTGCCGCGGGGCGCCTCGACACCTTGGTGTTGCTCGGAGCCGATCCACTGGCCGACGTTCCAGATCGCGACCTCGTCGAGCGGGCGTTTGCGGGCGTTCGATCGATCGTTGCGATCGACAACTTCGCGACCGCTTCAGCCCAGCGGGCCGATGTCTTGCTGGCCGCTACAGCGTTCGCCGAAGTTGGCGGAACTACCACCAACCTCGAAGGTCGCATCAGCCGCCTGTCGCAGAAGGTCACGCCTCCAGGAACCGCTCGTGCCGATTGGATGATCGCCGCTGAGTTGGCCTGGCGACTTGGAGGCGACCTGAACCTGTCTTCTCTGGAACAGATCTGGTCCGAGATCGAACAGATCGCGCCGTCACATGCTGGCTGCACCGTCGATGTGATCGAGTCAGCTGCAGCTGTCGAGGGAATTGTTGTCCCCCTCGCAGCACAACCAGCAGAACCAGCAGAACCAGCAGAACCAGCAGAACCCGATCAAGACAGCGAGGCCGGCGAAGAAGCAGTCGAGATTGTCCGCCCTGCGTTGATTACCTGGGATGCCCCCGGCATCGGCGTGGTGCCACCGATTGATGGCTATTCGATTCGGTTGATTGCCCGACGCAAGTTGTACGACCAGGCCACCAACACGCAGATGGCCCCATCTATGGCCGGTCTCGTCGATGAGGCCCGACTTTTCGTCAATCCGGCGCTCCTGCGTCGCATGGGCATCGACAGCGGATCTCGGGCCAATGTCACCTCGTCACGCACGACGGTGGTCTTGCCTCTCGTTGCCGACGACGTCGTGCCAGATGGTGTGGCCGTCATGAGTGTGCGCCCGGCAGGTACCGTCGCGGCCGAACTGATCGACCTTCGAGCGCCCGTCACCGAGCTCAGGATTGAGAGCCGATGAACTCTTTAACCCACGGGGAGCACCAAGATGTTCGGTGATCCACTCCTCATTGGCGACATCGACTTCGGTGATGTCGTCTTTGTTCTTGCCAAGGTTCTCATTGCCTTTGTTTTCTTGCTCGTCGCCACGATGTTCATGGTGTGGTTCGAACGCAAGGTCATCTCCGACATGCAGAACCGCATCGGGCCCAATGTCGCGGGCCCCTGGGGCATCTTGCAGACACTGGCTGATGGCATCAAGTTCTTCTTCAAAGAAGACCTCAAGCCCAAAGAAGCCGATCCGCTGGTGTTTCGTCTAGCGCCGTACCTCTCGGTGCTCACGGCGTTCTTGGCCTTCACCATCGTTCCGATTGGTGGGGTATTCCGAGAAGGTGACCCCGATTCGGGCACCATCACCTTGTTTGGCCGAACGACATATATGCAAGTCGCCGATCCGCCGATCGGAATTCTGCTGTTGCTCGCCATGTCATCGGTTGCGGTGTATGGCGTGATGCTGGCGGGTTGGTCGTCAGGTTCGAAGTATCCGTTGCTGGGATCGGTCAGGGCCTCGGCTCAGGCCATCTCCTATGAAGCTGCTCTTGGCCTGTCCGTCGTAGCTGTTGTCTTGCTGTCTGGGTCACTGTCGACCCACGACATCGTCGCTGCCCAGGCCGGGGGTTTGCGCTCGTGGTACTGGCTGGCCAGCGGAGTCATCCCGTTCGTGGTCTTCTTCATTGCCGCTACCGCAGAGCTGAATCGACCACCCTTCGACCTTGTCGAGGCCGAACAAGAGATCGTTGGCGGTTTCCACACCGAGTACTCGTCGATTCGATTCGCCTTGTTCTTCTTGGCCGAATTCATGAATGTGATCACGATGTCTGCGGTCATGGTGACCCTGTTCTTCGG
>CAYGMW010000003.1:0-36731 GCA_964350975.1 uncultured Acidimicrobiales bacterium
GGGAGACCGAGCGACACCGAAACCATGACGGTCAATCTATCGAACGTACGTTCGTATCACAACAAAAAGAACCAGATACACATGATGTTTCGTTGGGAAGGCGAGTGCTGCCAGCCGGCCGGTGACCCCGATCGAGGCACCCCGGACGAAGACCTCGGTCTCCCCGCTGACGATGAAATGGCTGTCCCACGTCGCTTCACCTTCGACCGACACAGCCCGAGTCTGCGAGTTCCCCAAGAGCGGTCCACGGTAGGCAAGGCGGGGCATCTCGATGCCCGGTGCCCCTCGGCCATCTGCTCGGCGACAACAAGTCAATTGGTGTCACTATGGCGCCATGGACGATCTCGGAGCTGTAGGCACGGCACTGGATCTTGGACAGTGGCAACTGGCTATCGAACTGCTCGACAATGCTGGTTCGGTCTCGCAATCGGCTGATGGTCTCGAGCTGCGGGCCCGGGCTTGCTACGGCAACGGCGATTTCGAAGCGTCGATCTCGGCGTGGGAAGACCTGCACACACTGCTCGTAGCCGAAGCCAACCCGACCGGCGCGGCCATGGCTGCGGCGACGGTCGCGATGTTCTTGATGATGGACACGGGCCTGATGGCGCCGGTGCGCGGGTGGCTTCGCCGAGCCGAGCGGTTGCTCGAAGGTGCTGGCGAGGCCCCGGCGCACGCGATTATCGCCGTGACGCGAGGCTACGAGCGCTTCATGAGCGGCGATATGGAGGCTGCGAGCCGCAATGCAGCGCTGGCAGTCGAGCTCGGCACCCGACTCGAGGTTCAGCCCGCGGTAGTGATCGGGCGGGTGTGTTCAGCACGGATCATGATCCTGAACGGTCACGTCGAAGCAGGTCTCGATCTGCTCGACGACATTGCCCTCGACTTGATGTCGGGCGCAATCGATCCGCTCACGACCGGAATGATGTACTGCGAGCTCATCTGCGTCGCCCAGGCAATGGCGCTCCAAGACCGGGCCAACGAATGGACCGATGTGATGGACCGCTGGAGGCGCGGCGCGGCGATCGGCTCGGTGAGCGGACGGTGCCGGGTGCATCGGGCCGAACTGCTCAAGATCTCCGGACCGTGCGACCTCGCCGAGGCCGAGGCGCTCGCAGCGTGTGAAGAACTGCGGCCGTGGATGCGCCGGGAGTTCGGTTGGCCACTCGTCGAACTCGGCAACATCAGGCTGCGGCGTGGTGACCTGGCCGGAGCCGAAGAGGCGTTTATGGCCGCCCACGAGCGGGCTTGGTCGCCGTTTCCTGGACTTGCCTTGTTGCGTCTGGCTCAGGGCGACATCGAGTCGGCTTCGACGATGATCGCTGACGCAATCGCCCACCCCCTGGATGTTCCGTCCAAGGAGCGGCCACCGTTTGGGGACTTGCGCTTGGCCCCACTGTTCGATGCACAAGCTGAGATAGCAGCCGCCGCGCACGATCAGGTCACCGCCGAACGGGCCGCTCACCAGCTAGCAGCGATCGCCGCCGCGTACTCAAGCCGTTCGCTTGGAGCGGGTGCCGCGCTCGCGGTGGCGCGTGCCGCGCTGTTGGGCGGCGAAGTGGAGCGAGCAATTCATGACGCAGCGGCCGCAACCGCTACCTGGGCCGACATTGGAGCACCGTTCGAGACGGCCAAGGCCCGAATTGTGTTGGGCCAGGCCCGCCACCAGTCCGGCGATATTGATGGTGCCCAGTTGGAATGGAGCGCAGCGAGCGCGGCATTTCGGTCCTTCGGGGCCGCTCAATGGGCCGAGCGGGCTGAGTCCCTCGTCGTGGCATCGCCACGGGCTCCTTCCTCGCGGTCTGCTGGCGCCGCCAGCGACCCGGTGTCGGCGGCGTTTCAGCTCACGGGTGACACTCGCACGATGAGTTATGCGGGAACAACGGTGTTGATGCGCGACCTCTTGGGTTTTCGCTACGTCGAACGTCTACTTGCCAGCCCCGGCCGCGAGTTTCACGTTCTCGATCTGGTGGCAGTCGAACGAGGCTCGATTCCGGCGGGCCGAATCGTCGACCGAGACGACAGCTTGGGAGCAGGTGGCGGAGCTGGACTTCCGGTGCTTGATGACCTTGCCCGCAATGCCTACCGTCGCCGATTGGCCGAGGTTGACGACGACATCGATGAAGCCTCGCGCGCCAATGACATCGGCCGTTTGGAACTCGCCGAGCGCGACCGGGAGTACCTGGTCGCCGAGTTGACGCACGCTCTTGGCCTCGGAGGCCGGACCCGTTTGGCTGCGAGCACCGCTGAGCGGGCCCGCACCAGCGTGACTCGGTCGCTGCGTTACGCGTTGAGGCGCTTGGCCGACCACCATCGCGCTCTGGCCACGCATCTCGGCCAGCACGTGGATACCGGGACCTATTGCGTCTACACGCCCGAGCCACTCGCGCCGATTATCTGGGACCTCTGAGGGACCGTATTCGGCGACGCTGGGGAGCCGCTGTCGGGTCAGGCCTGCATTTTGGCGACCATGTGGTCCAGGACCTGGGTGTGTTCGTGTTGTGGGCTGAACAGGATCACTTCTGCGTCCGCGGTGACCCGGACGCTGTGCCCTGGGGGCCAGTAGAAGATGTCGCCGCCGGTGCACATATCGGCTGACCCGTCGGTGTAATCGACGACGAGGTCGCCGGAGATCATGTATCCCCAATGCGGTGCGTGGCATGTATTGCCCTCGAGCCCTTGGAGCAGCGGAGCGATGTCGGTGCCGGCGTCGAGGGAAAAGAACTCGCCTCCGATAGCACCAAATCCGGTGGCGTCGCCGAAGTCGGTACGTTGCCGCGCGGTCGCGCCGGGGACGGCGAACTTCACGGGTATGTCTGCTTTGGTAATGCGCATGATTGTCAGCTTTCTGCTGGTCGTTGACTAGGCAGTAGGCGTAACAATCGATGTCACAATGGAACAATCCGGCTTCAGTTGTTGTAGCGGCGCGGTAGGTGGATCGCCGGGCGTACTGTCTGGCCTGTGTGGATCACTCGACATGACTACCGGACCGGCCTTGCCGCCGTTGAGACAGCCACGGCCATGCTGCAAAGGGTGAGGGCAGCTCACCCAACAGCCGGTTTGTACCAGGCTGCCGAACTCCAGTGGTGGTGGGGTGTCGAGCGATCGACCGACACCATGCCCCAGCTGTTCTGGTTCGACGACGATGACGCGCCGATTGCTGGCGTGGTTGCCACCGACTTCGGTGGCGGCTCGTCAGCGGTGTATGTCTCGACCACCCTGGTCGTGTCGGTGATGCCTGACGCAACACCAGAGTGGACGGGCCATGTGGTCGGCAGGGGCTTGGCCCATGCTGCTGAGATGGGTGTCGAATCCATCGAACTGGAGGTCGATCGGGCCGACGAGGTCATGCGCGACCTCCTGTCGGGTCACGGCTTCAAGGTGGTCGAAGACGGCCTCGTCGAATGCTGGCTCGACACCGATGCTCGGCCCGAGGTCAGCCCGCTGGCCGACGGCTACCGGCTGCGTAGCCGCAGCGAAACCGGTCATCTTGCCCATCACATGACCGACGAACGTCGGCCCGACATCGAGCCCCGACTCCAGCAGACGTCGCTGTATCGACCCGACCTCGATCTGGTGGTGCTCGACGACGCCGACCAGCCTGCCGCGTACGGCATGTTCTGGTTCGACCCCGTCACCGCCACCGGTGTGGTCGAGCCCATGCGAACCCTCGACGACCACCAACAGCGAGGACTGGCCCGCCACGTGCTGACGGCTGGAATCGACCGGCTCGCAGCCGCCGGAGCTCGCCGGATCTCGATCGGGTACGAGCCGGAAAACCCGGCGTCGGGGCACCTGTATCGCAGCGCTGGTTTCGAACCCCATCGCCAAACCGACGTCTTTGGCCGCTCCTGACCTCACCCACTCCTACTCGTACTCGGGCTTCAACTCGCTGCACTTGGCAGCGGCTGGAGTCCCAGAGTTGGGCGCCGTGTGTGCCATCTACTCCTCCCGAGGGTGACGTCAAGTCGGTCGCTGGCAGTGGACTGAGTCGATACCACGCCAGCTCCAATAGCCGATACCCGTCTGCGCGCAGCCGGTGTCTATTCAGTCCAACTCGAGCACCAGGCGAAGGGCTTCGTCAATCGCCACGAGTTCGTCGTGCCGGAGCCGTCCGACAAGTTCGCCGAGTCGCTCATGAGGGACGGCCGATGTCTGTTCGAGGAGGGCCTGGGTGTCGTCATCGCCGGTGGTGATCGTCGGATGAAAGATCCGCGGTGCAGAGGAACGTGAGGTGGGGGCGACGAGCACTGTGGAGAGCATCAGGTCATCGGATTGGAGAACGATGGCGTACCGGGCGCCGTGTTGCTCGTGTACTCGCGTCGACTTGGGAGCTCGCAGGCGGTGGATGTCACCACGCACGAAGCGTGTCCATCTCGGCCAGAACACGGCGGCTCTTAGCCTGTTCGTTCGCGTCGGTTCGAAAGTTCAGAACTGCCATCTCGGGGTTGTACTACGAACGTAAGAGCACGACTATTTCGCCGTCGGGTGTGCCCCATCGGGCCCCACAGCGCAAGACGGACTCAGATGTTCATCACAGTAGGTACCAGTCGAGAAACTTCTCGGCCCGACGGTAGAAGTCGATGAACGCGGCCCGGCTCAAGAAGCCGTGGCCTTCGGTGGGGTAGGTGACGTACTCATAGGTCGCCCCGATGCGTCGCAGGGCCGCGACCAGTTCGGCTGATTGGGCCGGGTGAACGCGCTCGTCGAGTTCGCCATGAGCGACCAGGATCGGTGCCGAGATGTGCTCGATGCGATGGATGGGCGATCCGGTTCGGTAGCCCTCCGCGTTGTCGCGGGGATGGCCCATCATGCGTTCGAGATCGAGCCGCCCCACGAGGTCGCCCTGGGCCCAGCTGGTCAAGATGTCGCAGTCGCCGTACTTGGCAATGGCGCAGGCAAATTGGTCGCCGTCGACGACCGATGCGAGGGCCATGTACGAGCCATAGCTGGCACCGAAGATGCCGTTGCGAGCGGATTCGACCCAGGCGTGGGTGCTCATCCAGTCATGGGCTGCGAGACAATGGGCGGAGTCGACGACGCCCCATTGGTAGTTGTTGGCTCGCTCGTGGTCGCGGCCATAACTCGTGCTGCCCTTGAAGTTGGGCGCCAGCCAGGCGTATCCCTTGTCGACGAAGTATTGGGCAACGCCGTCCCATTCGGCTCCGTAGTGCGAGGTCGGGCCACCATGAGGATGCACGATGACCGGGCACGGAGTGCTGGCCGAAGCACCCGGCGGTCGATAGAGAAACGCGGGCACATCGCCACCTGGCGATGGGTACCAGACGTGTTCGGGGACAATGTGCGGCGCTCGCGAGACAATGGTCGGTGTTGGTGCGAACAGGGTGTCAACAGTGCCGTCGGTGTTGACCCGAACCAGGCGCGGTGCCGTCGTGGGCGACTCATGGCTCGCGACGATCGAGCCGTTGGACGTCCACCCGGGCGAACCCCACGCTCCGCCGGCTCCGCTCACGCTCACCTGATCGTCGGTTCCGATTGCGGCTGGCGGGTCGACCAGTACGAGTTCGGCGACACCGTGGCGGGTTCGGATGGCGGCAAGGCCGTGTTCGCTCCAGTCGAAGGAGCCAAAATCGGCGCTGTCGGCGGTGACCTGCTGACGCTCGTCGGTGCCGAGATCCCACGAGTGGACTTCGTACCAACCCGATTCTTCCGACGCGAACAAGACCGTGTTGCCATCGGGCGACCACACCGGGGAGTAGTCGTGGATGCCGTCGGGTCCGGTCAGCTCGCGCACGCTGCCAGCCTCGGTGTCGATGACAACGATGCGGCTCGCGTTCAGATCATCGCGGGGTGTTCGAACCGCAGCGATGGTCGTCGAACCTGGCCGAGCGACCACCTGCTCGAGGTCGCCATCGACCTCGGCCACGGGGCGGAGCCAGCCGTTGGTTGTATCGGCGAGTGCCAAGACAGTTCGGCCGTCTCGGTCGACACTCACGATCAACGAATCGGCGCCAAGCCACACCGGCGACGACCCTTCGCACAGGCGCCTCGGGATGCCACCGTCGGTGAGCCAGATTGCGCCAGCTTGCACATAGGCCACCACCGATCCCGTCGGGTCCCACTTGGGCCCCGGGTCCTCCCAGAAGGCGGAAAGGGGCCGGTCGACGGTAAGGCGACGCAAATCGGGATCGAGCACCCATACGTCCGACGAATCCCGGTCGACGATGAACACGACCCTGTCGCCGCAGACGTCTGGTTGACGGGGCCGTTCGGTCGCCCAGATGGCTTCGAGGGTCCAATGTGGGGCTGGTGTGGCATCGGGCAAGCGCGGGACTGGAATCCCACCAACCTCGTCGATACCGGTCACGTCAACGGTCATTGGCGGACACTAGCGCCACGATCGACGGTGACGGGCCTAGATCCAAGGGGCTCCGGAAAGGTACTTCCAGCCCGCATCGGGCAGCAGGGCCACTGCGGTGCCGCCGTCACGATTCAAGATGGCCTGGGCGGCGTGGATGATCGCCCCTGAAGATGTACCAGCGAACCACCCTTCGGCGGTCATGATGTCCTGAACGGTTGTGTACGCCACCGAGCTCGGGACTTCCCAGCGGTCGGTGACCAATGACAGGTCGGCCACCGGCGGCTGGAACGGATCGTCTTGGCTGCGCATGCCGCTGATGGGGTCGGCGACGAAGGGTTCGACCGAATGAACCTTGATCGACGGGTACGCCCGCCTCATGCCCCGGCTCGAACCCGTCAGCGTGCCGCCGGTTCCGTAGGCCGCGACGAGATGGTCTGGTGGGGCTTCGAGGGGCCAGTCGCGTTCGATTTCGAGCGCAGTGCCAAACTCGTGTGACGCAGGGTTGGCCTCATTGCCGTACTGGTACACCATGTGCCCCTCACCCTCGGCGACGAGGGCGCGAGCGTGAGCAATGGCGTCGTTCGGGCCGCCTGGTACTTCGATGAGCTCAGCTCCGTAGGCCCGCAGTAGCTGCTTTCGCTCAGGCGTGGCATTCGACGGGAGGCAGATCGCGATGCGGTGGCCATGCAGCTGGGCAACACGGGCCAGGCCGATTCCGGTGTTGCCCGATGTTGCTTCGATGAGCGGCATGCCGTCTGGTAGCAGGCCCCGCTTCTTGGCGTCGAAGAACATCGACCACGCCGGTCGGTCCTTGATCGAACCCGTCGGGTTGTACCACTCGAGCTTGGCAAATAGCCGGGTGCCAGCAGGGGCCATATGGCGAAATTCGACGAGCGGCGTGTTCCCTGGTTGCACGGGCTGTAGAACGTCCGTGCCTTGGCCACGATTCCCATTGTGACAATCAGCACATCTCACGTGCACTCAAGACCAGCCCCGAAAGACAGCACCCATGTTCGAACGTGTTCCTTCGTCACCACTGACCTCGCCGGCTTTCCTCGACCGATGGTCGCCGCGATCATTCACCGATCAGCAACTCTCCGACGACGAGATCACGGCCCTGTTCGACGCGGCTCGATGGGCACCGTCCTGGATGAACAATCAGCCGTGGATCTTCGTCTATGACACCGATGGCGAGGGTCGTCAACCAATCCTCGACTGCTTTATGGAGTTCAACCGTGGATGGGCCTCCACGGCACCACTTGTTGGACTGGTGTTGGCCAAGACCGAGATGGAGGGCTTCATGGCCCGAACTCGCGAGTTCGACACCGGCGCAGCCGTGATGAGCTTGACGCTTCAAGCCACCATGCTTGGGTTGTCGTCGCACCTTGTTGGCGGAGTCGACATTCCGGCCGTGTATGAGCTGACGGGCGCTGATCCGTCCAACACCGAGGTGCTGTGCGGATTCGTGGTTGGCCGTCGCGGCGATGGGTCAGCCTTGCCTGAAAATCTGCAGGAAAAGGAAAAGCCCAACGATCGCAAACCAATCGAGGCGTTCGCCTTCAAGGGCGGGCGAATCGGCTAGCTGGCGGGGCTGGTTTGGCGGGCGGCGATGAGCTGGTCGAACGCAAGCGCCCACGGAGGCCTGAGGTAGCCGAGGGCTCGAACGTCTTCGTACCACGACGCGAACGGCGAAGACTGGGCAAATGCCCCGCCGCCGATCGCCCTGGTCACATTGCTCATGATGGCCTCGGCGGCATTGGCCATGCCCACCTTGGCCTTGAGCGCAGCAACCATGGCGACGTCCGCCGGCTGGCTGCTGATGATGTCGACCAGGCCCCGTTGGGCCTGGATCAGCATCCAATGGTCGACCTGGGCTTGGGTCCATGCCACCTCTTCGTAGGGTCGCAGGGCCTTGTCGCCAAGGCGGCGGTCGGTTTCGTCCATGGCCTCGTGCACCACTGACGCAACGACACCGCAGTACATGCCAAGGCCAAGCGATGCGGCGGTCGCAGACCCGGCCGGCATTGCGCCGGGCCACGCCCAGGCCTCGCCCTCAATGCCCTCGAGCATCGAGGCGTGACTCTGGGTGGCTTTCATGCCCATGCCATCCCAAGCTCGGGTGATCGAGATGCCGTCGGTGCCGTCCCACGGCTGGTTCCGCAGGTCGATGAAGAACCCGAAGGGGAGATCTTCGCCATCGGGCTTCGCGGTGGTGATCATGTACGACACGATCTGAGAACCCGATCCGAAGTGTTTGGCGCCGCGCAGCGTGAAACGGCCTGGCGAGGCTTCGACCGGGGTGGCGGTTGCCTTCGTTTTCATGATGTCGCCGCCGCTTGCTGGCTCCGAGGTGATGGTGCCCCAGAAGTGGCCGTTGAGCGCAGAGGCAAACACCGCGGCTCGCTGGTCGGCCCAGGCTTGGCGGTACGGCTCGGGGGCTTCGGGACTGGCCGTCCAGTAGATCTGCACCGCGGGATGCATCGAGGCAACCAGACCCACCGAATGGTCTCCTCGGGCTACCCGTTGGACGGCATCAATGATGACCGGGCCCGTTTCGGCGAGGGATCGCCAGTGCCCACCGTGGGACTCGGGAACAATGAGCGACAAGAATCCCGTCGCCGCGAGCGCGTCGAAGTCGGCCCGCTCGAGATGACGGCGCTGGAGTCGTTCGTCGCGTTCGCAGCGCCATTGATCGGCGACGGCGTCGATCGCCGCGAGAACAGTGCCGGTGGTTGTCGAGTCGGTAGCCATGTCGCAAGAGCGTAACTCCGCAGGTGGGTTGACCCTGATGTGTGCGATAGTGGCGCCTGGCCGGGATTCCCTGGGCTAGAGAGAGGCCAACATGGCCGGTAAAGACAAAGGCGGGCGGAGTGCGAAGACTCCTGCCGCCAAGACTGCCAAGGAAAAGAAGCAGTCCAAGCAGGACAAGAAGGCCAAAAAGGGGGCCATACCCACCTGATGTGGCCGGTGGTGTGTAGGCCTACCTCGTCCAGGTGGTGATCTCGAACCGCGGGCGAAAGCCGTGGCGTTGAAGATTTCGCTCGGATGCGCCTCCGGTTACCGCAGTGGTTGCACCAATATCGCAGCCCCGCTCGGCGGCCAGTTGCAGGCGAAACCTGATGAGGGCTGCTTGCACACCCCTGCCGCGTTCGGCGGGCAGGGTTGACATACCGCCAGTCGTCGCAACACGGTCGCGTATTGTCATGCTGGCGCATCCGAGTGGACGGCCGTCGTGGCGGTCGTACGCGATCACCATGCCGTCGCCGTCGGTGACTCGCGCGGCAGCGGAGAACGCGTCGGATGCGGCTCGAGCCGCCGGTTCGCTGTGACCCCAACCGGCGGCGCACAGCTCTTGCCACAACGCGAAGTCGTCGTCGGAACTCACTGAACGAACAACGATGCGGTCGATCGGCGGCGTTGGTGGGATGGGCGGCGCTGGTGGGGTAGGCAGGGTGATGGCAAGCGCCGTGGTTCGATCGTCGGTGTCGGGTGCGAAGCCGTGCATCGTCAGCCGGGCCAGGGTGTCGGCTCTGGTCAGCGGCGTCACCTCGAACGCTGGATCGACACCGACAGATTCGCTGCGCGACACGATGAATTCGATGTCGTCATCCGACACGGCTGCCTCGATACCGACGCCTATGGCGCGGTTCACGTACATGTTGCGACCGGACAACACGAGCCACCCGTCGGCTACCCGGTGCACCTGGCTGCCCCGTGCCGGGTCGAGCTTCGCGAGCGCCAGAGCCTGAGCCGCGGCATCGAGGGCCCAAGCGTTCAGGAGTACAACAGCCACGTCATCCATCGCGCACGTCATCCATCAAGACAGTGTGGCGCGAAAACATGGTCGCCAAATACGTCGAGGTGTACCAAGGCGTTCTCCGACAACAGTTGTGATGGCGAAATCCTCAATCGCGACCGGCCCCGGCCGACGGGAGCGCTGTGTCGGCGAGCAGCTTGTGCTGCAAGGAGTGATGAATGATGTCCTCTACTCAGGTAACGGGTTCGATGGTGGGATCAATGCGCGTCAAGGTCGCAGCGATTGTTGGCGCTGCTGTTGCGGTAGTGGCCGTGACCTCGGTGTTACAGTACCGACAAGCGTCTGAGATCAGCGACAACATCACCCAATACGTCGATCACGACACTCCGGCCGAGGCACTACTACTCAATATCGACCGCGACGCCTACCAGGCCCAGATCGCTATCGAGCAGATGGCTACCGCTCCTGAAGGCGACGTTGCCGATCTGTTGGATGACTACCTCGGCAACCGCGATCAGACCCAGTCTCGATGGGACGACTACAAAGCCACGAGCGTCGGCATCGGCGACGAACAGGACCGCTGGCCGGCCTACGACGAGGTCCGCACGGCGTGGGTGACCGCTACGGATGCACTTGCGGCGCGTATTGCCGAACAAGGCCAGCGGCTACCGGACGACGCCCTGCTCGCCGATATCCAAGCCAGCCGCGACCTGTTCTCGAGCGTTCGCGACGTGCTTGATGGCATCGTCGAAGAGATCTACGTGCCGAACCAGGCCAACTTCCGTGACAGCTTGTCCAATGACATGGCGTCGAGCCGAACGATCACCGTTGTTGCCGTCGTCGCTGGCGTGCTCTTGTTGCTCGCGGGCCTGTTCATCGTTCGTGACTTCGCGGCTCGGCTTAAGTCATTGGCCGAGTCGGGCCGTCGCCTCGCTGCGGGCGACATTGGTCGTCACCCGGCTGGCACGGATCGCGCTGACGAGATTGGCGAAGTTGCCCGGGCTCTTGACGCAGTGTCAGCGACTCTTCAGAATCTCGCATCTCAGGCCCGAGTGGTTTCCGGCGAGCTTGACGCCTCAAGCGCACCTTCAGCGCAGGTTCCAGGTGAACTCGGTGCTGCCTTCAACGGCATGGTCGATTCGCTGACTGCTCTCGCAGCATCGGCTGCTGCTTCTGGCGACGATGTTTCGAGCTCCGTTGCGTCGGTTGCCTCAGCCCTCGATGAGATGGACGGCACCATTCGTGAAGTTGCGGTGAGCGCGGCTGAAGCATCGGCCGTTGCGTCCGATGCGGTCGATGTGGCCCGCGAAACCTCGAACACCATTGCGCGGCTCGGCGAGAGCTCCCAGGCGATCAGTGACGTCATCATGGTGATCAACACGATCGCCGAACAGACCAACCTGCTGGCGCTCAACGCCTCGATCGAGGCCGCTCGCGCTGGCGAAGCTGGCAAGGGTTTTGCCGTCGTGGCCAGCGAGGTCAAGGAGCTCGCCAACCAGACTGCGAATGCAACCGAGGAGGTGGCGCAGCGAATCCGTGCCATCCAAGGTCACACCGAAGAGGCAGTGATTGCCAACGAGCGTGTGAGCGCGACGATCAACCGGATCGATGCCATCTCGGCGTCTATTGCCGCAGCGGTTGAAGAGCAGTCGGTCACCACATCTGACATCAGCCGCTCGTTCGAGGTCACCGCCGCCAAAGCCCAAGAGATTGCGACCGCAATCTCGGCGCTGGGACATGCAGCTGACGGCCGCCGATCCGATGCCACCCGGGTTCCGGAACTGGTCTAGCTCCTCGCTCCGCGTGGGGGCTACTGTCCGGCCATGCGAGCCGAATCATGAGCCCAACCGAGCGTGACGTCGAAGGCCAGGTGCGTACCTGGTTCGATCAGGCGTGGGATCCAGATCTGACGTTGGTGGAGTGGCGCGACCGGCTCGTTGACTCGGGCTGGGCCGTGCCGTCGTGGTCGTCGCGGTGGTTCGGTCGCGACCTTCCGGCCTGGGCTGATCGGGTCGCCCATCGCGTGATTCGTTCCAGCGGCGGCGTTGCTGTTCCACTTGGAGCGGGAATGAGCTTGGCTGCACCAACCCTGTACGACCACGCCTCTGACGAACTCAAGGATCGCTATCTACGCCGAACCCTGACCGGTGAGCTCACCTGGTGTCAGCTGTTCAGCGAGCCGGGCGCCGGATCGGACCTCGCCGGTCTCAGGGCGACTGCCGTACGCGATGGCGACGAATGGGTGCTCAACGGTCAAAAGGTGTGGAACACCAGCGCCGACCATGCCGATATGGCCATTGTGGTCGCCCGCACCGACTGGACTGTTCCCAAGCACGCGGGCATCACCTATTTCGTGCTCGACATGCACCAATCCGGTGTGCAGGCCCGCCCGATACTGCAGATGAACTATCGGGCGTCGTTCAACGAGGTGTTCCTCACCGACGCCCGCGTGCCCAACACCAATGTCGTGGGCGAGATCGGTGGCGGATGGGCGGTTGCCCGAGGCACGCTGGCCCACGAACGGACCTTTTCCAGCCAACGCGAGGTGCAGTTCGCGCCGCAAGCTTCTGGCCGAACCATCGCCGAAGCCAAAGCCGAAGCCGCCGTTTACCTCAAGACCTACGAGTGGTATCCCCAGCGCATGGGTCGATTCGATCTGGTCGTCGACCGCGCCGCCGATCTACATCCTCGTCACGATGCGGTGACCCGCGACGAGGTGATGAAACTGGTTGCCTTCCAAAAAGCAGCCCAATGGACAGCCGACCGCGCCAAGGCCGCCAGGGCTCTGGGGCGACCGCCGGGATCTGAGGGGTCGATTGGGAAGCTGGCTGCCTCAGAGGTCGCCCGCAGATCACATCACGCCCACGCATCGTTGGCGGGGCCCTACGGCATGCTTCGATCGACCGATGATCCTCTGGACGCACTGATTGGCGAGGTCTTGGTGTCGACTCCTGCCCAGTCAATCGCGGGTGGTACCGACGAGATCCAGCACAACATCATTGGCGACAATGTGCTTGGTCTGCCACGAGAGCCCGCCGCTGACCGCGGCGTGGCCTTCAGCGATGTCGGGGCGGCCCGCTCGTCCACCACGTGACGAGGTCGCTCTGATTGTCGGCCAAGGCCGCAGCGGAGTCTTCGGGTACCACCCGGTTGAAGAACTCTTGGGCAACGCCGAACCAGCTGGCATCGTCGGTTGGGCCCCTCGATGCGGTCACGTGTTCGACCGCGGTGGCCAGCAGAAGCACGTCTCGAGTCACCGTCGATGTCAGCAGTTCGTCGGACAGGTCGTGTTCGCCGCGCATGCCTGCGAGCAGCCCAAACGCAGTCTGAATCTCGTCGGCTCGACCCCACACACTCGCCGGTTCGAACCGTCGCACGGCGGCCGCCAGCATGGCAGTGGCGCGCTCGGCCTCGCCGGCACCGCCGACAATGACAGAACGAAAGATCTCGAGCGCGTAGTGCCAGTCGTCGGTGTCGGCGTTGCTGCGCCACTGCCGCGTCACCTCGACAGCTTCGTCATGTCGGCCGAGCATGAACAGTGCGAGCGCGTGCCCAATTTCGGCCACCATCAACAGGCGCCCCGGCTGCTCGGTCGTGTTGGTGATCTCTGCGAACAACCCAAGGGCCCCCTCGTAGTCTCGGATGCCGAACAACACATGAGCGTGATAGAGCTTCGCTAGCCCCCGGTTGGTGTGGGCCGACCGGGAGCGCTCGGCCAAGTCATACGACATTGTTCTCAGGTCGTCTGACGACATGGGCACGCTGGCGATGAGCGCCCACAAGCTCAAGAAGCTCACCACGGCGGGCAACCAGTCGTGGGCCTCGCCGTCGGAGAGTTCGATTGATCGCATTCCCCAGTGGGTCAGGTCGTCGAGGGCCCCTCGGGCATGGCACCCGGCCAGCACCATCGCGGCAGCTGCGCTGCGCACGTCTCGCGCCAGTTCGTCGTTGTCGACCAGCTCTGCGAGCCACCGGTGGGTTTGGTCGGCGAAACCGTGGTTGACCCACATGCCCGAAGCCCGAATAGCGAGCCATGCCATGTCTTCGGTTCGGCCTTGGGACTGCAAGAACGCCAGCGCGTCGATGACGTTGCCATGTTCGGCCCTCAGCTCGACGCTGGGCTCCGCCCACGAGTGAAGCTCGGCAATGCCCCAACGACTCGGTCGCGACTGCAGCCAGCTGACCATGCGATCGTTCATCACCACGGCTTCGCGCCGTTCGGCCAAGCGGGCGATTGCGAACTCGCGTACGGGGTCGAGCATTTCGAATCGGGCTCCGCTTCTCGTCGACGGGCTCGCCACCAACCCGCTTCGAACCAACGCAGCGTGGTTGTCGGCGATGCCTGAATCGTCCGCTGAGTGTGCGTCGCGGCAGACCGAATCGGCAGCCTCAAGCGTCCACCCGCCCCCAAAGACCGACAGCCGGGCGAGCAGGGTTTGCTGCTGCGGCGACAACAACTCCCACGACCATTCCAACATGGCGTCAAGAGCGGCCACGGCTGGTTCGTTTGTATGCCCGGGAGCGGCGATAGCCGCGGTGACCTGCTGGTTCAACTCGGTGGTGGACATGACGTCAAGTTGGGCGGCTGCCAGCTCGATGGACAAGGGGTGGCCGCCCAGGAGACGACACACCTGGCAGATGTCGTGCATGGTGGTTCGGTAGGCAGTCGCGGCCCGCAGATGCTGCTCGGCGCGGTCGATGAACAGCGCAACAGCCGACGCCGAGACGGTGATCTCGTCCGGTTCAGGTACCTGGAGCATGCCGAGTTGGTACACCCGTTCATCAATGGTGCCGAGTGCGATACGGCTGGTGGCAACGACCCGAACCCCCGGCGCGGCGGTGAGGATCTCATTGATCGCCACCCGCGCCGCTTCGACGACGTGTTCGCAGTTGTCAACGAGCAGCACGAAGGTTTCGCGTCTCAGCGCCGCGCCCAGTTCGGCCGGCGTGGACGCTGAGCTGGCCGGAACCCCGACTGCCGCCGCAATCGTCGGTAGCACCAAGGTCGGGTCGCTGATTCGACGCAGTCCGACTCGATGGACCGCGGTACCGCGGGATTCGCGCAACTTCGCAGCCGCCAAGGCGAGGCGGGTCTTGCCTGAGCCGCCGAGCCCAACGACGGTCACCATGTGGTGGTCGTCGACGATGGCGTTGAGTTCGCGAATGGTCTCGGCTCGCCCGACCAGGGTGGTGGAGGGTTCGATAATGCCATGATTCGGAACGGATCCAGCGGGTGCGGGGCGGGGGTCACCGGTGGTTGAGTCGACCCGGCCGGTGACTGCGATTTGGGTTTCGAGGCGCTTGATCTCATCGCTGGGCTCGAGCCCGACTTCGGCAAGCACGTTGCGCGCTCGGCGAGCCGCTCGCAGAGCTTCTGTGGGCCGACCGAGATTGCTGAGCGCAATCATCAGCGTGGCCCACAGGCCCTCGTGGAAGGGGTACGCAACGACGGCCTGTTCGATCACCACGGCCAAGTCGTGATGGTCGCCGCGCCGCAGCTGAAGCTCCGTGTACAAGTCGAGGGCCGCGAGCCGGACCTCGTCGAGTCGCCGGCCTGCAACCGTTGCACCTTGCACGTCGACGAACTCATGGTTCGCCACGATGCCGGTTACTGCCAAGGTCTGGGTCATGACCGTGTGGCACAGGTTGGGGTCGACGACCGCGAGCCGTTGGGCTTCGGCCAGCGACTGTTTGGCGTCGTCGAGATCGAGCTCGCCGGGCTGGACCTCGACCCGGTAGGCGGCGCCCTCGGTGACAATGCGGTTGCGGGCTGAGCCCAGACCTCGGCGCAGGTCGGCAACGAATCGGGCGACGGAGTTGTGGGCCGTCCTCGGTGGGTCGTCGCCCCAGATGAAGCGGGCGATCCGCTCGATCGACACCGTGTCGTTGGCTTCGAGCAGGAGCGCAGTCAACACCGCTCGGGGTCGAGCGTTGAGCTCAACCGCGTGCCCATCGACCTCTACGAGGCCCGGGGTCATCAGGCGCCACCGCACAGATCCAGATGGCAACGGACAACCCCTTCAATCCCTGAGCGTCACTGAGGGTAGTTCCCTCTACACCAGTCCGTTGAGCCAGTTGAGGTTCTTGTGAACACCGGGGTCGAGCTCGCGGTCGACAAAGGCAGCGTGGTCGACGGGGTAGCGGTGGGCCCGGTAGATGCCAATGGCAAGCTCACCATTGCGGCGCCGGTTCACGAAGGGATTGATCCACTCCCACACAACCTCGCCCGACCGGGTGACCTCAAAGAGCCGCCCGCTCGATCCTTCACATACGAGCACCGAGCCCGACCAGAGCCGGTCGGCGCCCGAGATGTAGTTGCTGAAGAACTGATGGACGGGTTCGCCTTCGTACTTCCAGGTGATCTCACCTGATGTGGTGTCAATTTCGAGGACGCGAGAGGCCGTGAGACCGTTGTCGAAGATCTGGATGCGGTGATCGCCGACCCATGTCGGGTGATGCTGGCCCCGCGTTTGGTCGAATTTGAACGTCAGGGCTCCAGACGTGGCGTCGATCACGCCAATGCGGTTCGCGGTCCGGGCCGAAAACACGATGTCGCCCGCGCTGTTGATGTCGATGCCATTGACGTGGGTCCATTCCCAGCGGCGCTTGGTTGGATCGATCGGGTCCTTGGCTGGGTCGAGCAGCTGCCAGGTGTGGATGCGGCGGACCTCGTTGCCCTGTGGATCGATTTCGACCAGGTCGTCGCCGAGGAGCCTGGGCAATCGTTCACGAGGCAACGTGTGGCCGCCCTTGACCCGGCGGTGCAGCTCCTCGGGGAGTTCGACCCATTCGGGCACCATCGTGTTGCCGTTCGGCAACCTCACGAAGTCGTGGTGTTGGGCCAGATTGTCATAGGACCACACGACGTTGCCGTCCCAGTCGACTTCGAGCAGCGTGGTCTTGTATCCGCCCAGTCGGGTGATGTGGCGCTCGAAGGGTGGGGGAGGCTTGGTGGGTTCGTCCTCAGGTGGCGGTGGCAGATGGATGTCGGATCCCGACATCAGCAGGTTGCCATTGTCGAGCAGGCGGCCATAGCCAGGGTCGATCGAGTCGAAGCGCCAGAGGTGGACGATGCGCCCGTCCATATCGATGAGATAGGCGTTGCGGTCGTTGCTCGGTGTGACCAGCGTGTAGCCCTTGGTCGATTGGCCAGGCCGGTGGTACGTCAACCCCTTCGCCTGATTGATTGACCAACCCATGGGCGACCTCCCGAGCGTGTGTGCCGTAGGCACCTTAGCGGCCATCGGTTTGGGCGCCGGGACCCCGCCGGCGACACACAACCATTACCCTGCGGCGAAGTTCCGCAAACGAAAGAGTGACGTATGGCCGGTGGCCTCGTTGGATTGTTCGATGACATCGCCGCCTTGGCAAAGCTGGCGGCAGCGTCAGTCGACGATGTCGGCGCGGCCGCCAGCCGGGCCAGCGCCAAGGCTGCGGGGGTCGTGATCGACGACACCGCGGTCACTCCGGCCTATGTGCATGGTCTGGCCGCCGAGCGCGAGCTGCCGATCATCAAGAAAATTGCTCTTGGCTCGATCCGAAACAAGCTGGTCTTCATCTTGCCGGTCGCATTGCTGCTGAGCTCGGTGGCTCCCACCCTCGTCGAGGTCATCTTGATGTTGGGAGGCACCTATCTGTGCTTCGAAGGCGTCGAGAAGATCTACCACAAGGTCACCGGCGACGATCACAGCCACGACCTTCCGTCGGCGATGCTCGGCCCCGAAGCCGAAGCCGCCACGATTGCCGGGGCGGTTCGAACCGACCTCATCTTGTCGGCCGAGATCATGGTGATTGCCCTCAAAGAGGTGCTCGACGAGACCCTGTTGGCGCGGGCTGTCATCTTGGTGGTTGTCGCGGCGTTCATCACCGTCATCGTGTACGGCGTCGTGGCGCTCATCGTGAAAATGGACGACATCGGCCTACTGCTTGCGGGCCGAGAATCGCCGTCGGCCCAACGAACGGGCATCACGATGGTCAAGGCCATGCCCGTGGTGCTCAAGTGGCTGTCGATCGTCGGCACCGCTGCGATGTTGTGGGTTGGCGGCCATATTCTCGTCGTTGGCACCCACGAGCTCGGATGGGACGGGCTCTACAACCTGGTCCACGATCTCGAAGAGTCGGTGCACGACGTGGCCGGTATCGGCGGGGTGCTGTCGTGGCTCGTCAACACGTCACTGTCGGCCGTCGTCGGCATCATTGTTGGCTCGGTTGTGGTGGTGGTCGTGTCCCGAATCCACTCGTTGAAGTCGTCACACTGACGCTTGGTTAACCGCGGCGTGAGTCGAGCCAGGCCCTGATCTCGTCGGAGTGCTCACCGAGGCGTGGCGGGGCCAGGTCGTACCGGGGAGACGCGGCCGACAAGGTGATGGGGTTGGCGATCAGATCGACCGCTTCGGCGCCATCACCGGCGCTGATGACCGGGTTGAGGCCGAGCGTGGTGGCCAACTCGACGCCTTCGTCGATGGTGTTGACCGGACCACAGGGCACTCCCACCGCGTTGAGCGTCACGAACAAGTCGTCGGCTGACCAGTGAGACAACCGTTCCAGCAAGACCGGGTGGAGTTCGGCCCGATTGGCGGCCCGATCGTTGTTGACGGCAAACCGGGGGTCGGTGGGGTAGTCGTCAAGGCCGAGCACTGAACACAGTGCGGCAAACTGACGATCATTGCCGCAGGCAATAATGACGTCGCGGTCCTTTGTCGGCATCGTCTGGTAGGGGTAGATGCTTGGGTGCTCGTTGCCCATCCTGAACGGCACGACACCTGCGGTGGTGTAGCCGCCGGTCTGATTGGCCAACCCTGACAGCGCCGAGGACAACAAGTTGACCTCGACATGTTGGCCCACGCCGGTGTGGTCGCGCTGGCGAAGTGCAGCCAGCAGACCCACGGTGCCGTGGAGCCCAGTCATGATGTCGAACACGGCGACTCCGGCCCGATAGGCCTCGCCGTGGGGATCGCCGGTCAAGCTCATGAGGCCCGACACGGCCTGCACGACCAGGTCGTATCCCGGAAGTGCGGCCCCTCCGTGGGTGCCGAAACCGCTGATCGACAGATACACCAGGGCTGGGTTGATCGCCCGAGCCGACTCGTAGTCGAGGCCGAACTTGGCGAGCGTGCCTACCTTGAAGTTCTCGACCACGACGTCAGCGGCTGCGAACAACTGATGGACAACAGCGACGTCGTCGGGGTCACGAAAGTCGAGGGTGATCGACTGCTTGTTGCGATTCACCGACAAGTAGTACGTCGACACGCCGTCTCGTTCAGGCGGCGCCCAGGTGCGGGTTTCGTCACCCTCGGGGCTTTCGACCTTGATGACCGTGGCCCCGAGATCGGCCATCATCATGGTGCAGTACGGGCCGGCGAGCACTCGGGAAAGGTCGGCGACGATCAGGCCGTCGAGGGGGCCGCGTTGGTGCATAGGGGTCACATCCGTTGCTCGATGAGCGAGCCGCCGACAGTAGCAATGCTGCATCCAACACCCGTGGCCCGGCCCTAACCTTGTGGTTCGTTCATCTGAGCCGAGGTAGCCCCATGACGAGTCCACTTCCCCGCGGCGTGATGCTCAACGCGTATCCCGACAGCATCGGTGGCCGCTTGAGCGACATCGTCGACCTCCTCGAACGGCCCGAGTTCGCACAGGTGTTCTCACTGTTCTACGTGCTGCCGACCATGTTCAACAGCGACCTCGATCGCGGCTTTTCGGTCATCGACTACGACCTCAACACCGACCTCGTCAACCGGGAAGACCTGGCCAGGCTCGACGCGCTGGGTGTGTTGTTGAAGGTCGACCTGGTGCTGAACCATCTTTCGGTCGGGTCGCCCCAGTTCGCGGATCTGCTCGAGCGGGGCGACGAATCTGCCTACCGCGACTTCTTCGTCGACTGGAACGAGTTTTGGGCTAACGACGGCCAGATGGGTCCCGACGGCTATGTCATTCCCGATCAACACCATCTCGATCGGCTGTTCATGCGCAAGCCGGGTCTGCCGATTCTCCAGGTGCGTTTTCCCGATGGGTCTGACCGCTTCTACTGGAACACCTTCTACCAGCAGGTGACCTATGGGCCAGGCGCCGGCGGCTCGTCCGAGCCGGTCCGCACGTACCTCGGGCAAATGGACCTCAACGCTCGGTCTGAGCTGGTGTGGGACTTCTACCGTGAGACCCTCACCAAGCTGGCCGGCTACGGGGTGCGCATCCTTCGCCTCGATGCCTTTGCCTATCTGCACAAGCAGGTGGGGGAGTCCAACTTCTTCAACCGGCCCGGCACCTGGGACTACCTGAATCGCTTGGATGCCATTGCCGACGAGCTGGGCTTCACCCTCTTGCCGGAGATCCATTCCGAATATGGCTCCGCGATCCACACCGAGCTGGCCGAGCAGGGATTCGCGGTATATGACTTCTTCTTGCCCGGGTTGGTGATCGACGCCATCGACAATGCACGTAGCGGGCATCTGATCCGTTGGATCCGCGAGGTGCTCGATCAGGGTTTGTCGACGGTGAATATGCTCGGCTGCCACGACGGCATCCCGGTCATTGACTTGAAGAGCGGCACCACGGCCGACGGCGAAACCCGGCCCGGTCTGCTGGCCGATTCCGACATCGAGGCCGTGATCGAGCGCCTGATCGAGCGTGGTGGCCGCATCAAGAACCTGTATGGGCCCGACGGCACCAAGGTGTCGTACTACCAGGTGAATGCGACCTTCTTCAGCGCTCTGGGCGAGGACGAACAGCGCCTGCGCCTGGCCCGGGCGATCCAGCTGTTCATGCCCGGTGTACCCCAGATCTGGTATCTCGACCTGTTCGCCGGGGCCAACGACAACGCCGCGGCCGACCTCGCTGGCGAGGGCGGACACAAGGAGATCAACCGCACCAACCTGTCGATGTCAGATGTCGACACCCTGCTCGAGCGGCCAGTCGTGGCCGATCAGCTGGCGATGATTCGCCTGCGGAACACCTCGGCTGCCTTCGATGGTGTGCTGACGATCGACGAGACTTCCGGCGACCAACTCCGGCTCACGTGGGCCAACGGCGAGGTGTCAGCGACCCTGGATGCCGACCTTGGCACCTGTGCATTCAGCATCACCCATCGCGACGGCGATCGCGTTGACGAGATGGCCTTCGGTCGCTAGCCAGGCCGACCGAATCGGTACTCAGCCAACGGCGATGACGTCGTAGTCCTTGGTGATCACAAAGTCGGCCAGATACCGGTGTCCGGCGATGATCTTGTGTTCGAGCTTGAGGACACCCTCGATGAAGGGGTCGCCGACCTCGGTGCCGCGGTTGCGCTTCTGGCGGTGTTCGAGGGTGTCGATGCGGTTGCGGTTGATGAACACCTTGGTGTCGACGTTCTTGAGCAGTGTCGTGTAGGTGCCCTCGGCAATCACCACATCGATGCCGTCGAGATCGATCGTTTCGTCCTCGACCGAGTTGGCGTTGTAGTCGATGAGGGGCTTCACGATCGACGAGGCACCGGCAATCGCGTCGATCAGGTTCTGTTCGAGCAGGTCGAGACGCACCTCGACGTGGGGGCCAAGCCACGAATCGTCCTCGCGGCGCTTGGCGTCGTTGGACTTCGGAGGCAACACGAAGTAGTCGTCCTGGCCGAGCACCACCGATGTGAGGCCGCTCGCGGCCAACTGTTGGGCGATGGCCTGAGCGGTTTCTGACTTCCCGCTGCCGGACTCGCCCGCCACCGTGATGGTGTAGCGGCTGGTTTTGGCCTTGATCGCGTCGACGATGGCTGGGGCAATTTCTGCCGCAGCACGCTCGTGATGTGCCTCAAGAACAACGATGTCACCCTTCATGAGCAGCGAAGCTACCAGCGTCGGACATGAACGACGCGAGCTCGTCGACGACGGTTGCCGATGTGTGGTCGTCTCGTCTCGTTGCGCCATGCCAGGTGAGACCAAGACCACCTTCGCCGCACGACGCGGCCCGGATTCGCCCGCTGATCAGGGCGGGCTTGAGGGCCCAACGGCTCAGGATCGACACGCCGGCACCAGCCGCAACCAGCTCGGTGATGGCGCTCGTCTGACGGACCACGCGCACTAACAGCGGATAGTTCGACGCGGGCCGAATGAAACGGTCGTACTCAAAGCCTGGAGTGGGTCGGGCGTTGTACGTCAGGTACGTCTCGTCGTGGAGATCGTTGGCTTCGACGAACTTGGCGTGGGCCAGTCGGTGGCCGGGGTGCATCACCAGCACCAGCTCATCTTCGAAGAGTGGTCGCAGCTCGACATCACCGTCGATACGGCCCGGGGCGATCACAATATCGACCGCCCGCGACGCGAGGGCCGAACCGGGGGAGTCGCCGACGACGACGAGGTCGAGGTCGACCTCCGGAATCGTCGTGCGTACCTGCTGCACGAAACCTGGGAACCAGTGATAGCAGTCGTACCCGCCCACGGCGATGCGAAGGGTGCGGGTGGCGGCCGGGCGAGACGAGACAATATGGGCTTCGGTGCGGCTGAGTTCTTCGAGGACCCGGCTAGCCACCTGATGCAGCGCGAGCCCGTCGCGGGTGGGGCTGAGGCGGCGATGGTGGCCGCGCTCGAACAGAGCGGTGCCGAGGCGGCGCTCGGCTTCGGCGAGACGGTGGCTGAGAGCGGACTGGGTGGTTGACAGGTGGGCCGCGGCCTCGGTCATCGTCGCGAAGTCGACGATGGCCACGATGGTCTCGTAGTGCCGTAGATCGAGGCGGAGCTGTTGCATGGATCGATGTTACATGAGCCAGATTCATGACAGATCGGGTTAAACATTCGTTGGACTCACCAGAAGTTTTCCGTCTCACTTGGCTGTATCCCGTTGAACCAACTCAGGAGACTGCACAGGTGTCACTGCAACCGCTACTCGCCGACCCAGAACAGGGCTGGCTTGACGACGTTGTAGACCGCGATCGTTACCCGATCGGAACCGTAGGCGAGGCCGAACTCGTCGAGCAGGTTCGAAGAGACCTACATCGCGACGGCGCCGCGACGCTCACGGGGTTTATCCGGCCCGAGGCGCTCGCCGCGATTGCCGCTGAGATCGATCAGCTGTCGAACTTCGCGCCGATCCGGCGTCACTGTTCGACGGTGTACGCCCGCGCCGATCTTGAGGCGACACTCGGCCCAGCCGATCCCCGCCGGACCCAACTGGAATGGTTCGCTGGTCATGTCACCCGAGACATGATCCCGCCCCAGTCCCCGGCCCATCGGTTATACGCATCGCCGGAGTTCAAACGGTTCGTGGCCCAGTGTGTCGGGCATGGACGCATCTTTGAGTACGCCGACCCGCTGGCCGGGCTGATCGCGACGATCATCCCACCGGGCGGCCAGTACCCGTGGCACTACGACACCAACGACTTCGTCGTGACCTTGGTGGTCCAACAGCCAGAGTCAGGTGGGGTCTTTGAGTACTGCCAGGACCTTCGCAGCCCGGGCGACGAGAACCTCGAGGGCCTCGGGCGGGTGCTCAACGGCACCGACATCGGGTCCGTCCGATCGACGGTCAACGGCCCAGGCGACCTCCAGCTGTTTCGGGGCCGCTATTCGCTGCACCGAGTCACCGAGGTGGGCGGACGTGTGCCGCGTCATGTTGTGGTGTTGTCGTACTCGGACCGGCCCGGCGTGATCGGCCCACTCGATCGCACGAGGGCTGTATATGGCCGGGTGACCGAGGCTCACCTGCTCGCCGCCGAAGTCAGCGCTGCCGGCGCCGACGGGCTCATCTTGTGACGGGGCCCGTCGCTGCGACTTCGGGCGTCGAATTGGAGCTTGGCCGACTTCGGCGGCTGCGCCAGTCGCTGGCCGACGCTGGATGCGACGCCGGATTGTTTTACGACCCGATCAATGTCCGATATGCAACCGGAACGTCGAACATGCAGGTGTACTCGCTGCATAACCCCTGTCGGTATGTGTTCGTTCCCGTCGTTGGTGACGTGGTGCTGTTCGAGTTCAAGGGGTGCGAACATCTCTCCGTTGGGCACCCTTGCGTTGGCGAAGTGCGAACAGCAACGTCGTGGTACGACTTCATCACCGGTAGTCGCACCGCTGAGTTCGCCAAACGTTGGGCCACCGAAATTGTCGCCTTGTTGGGCGCCGGCAACCTCGACTTGGCGGTCGACCGGCTGGACATGCTCGGTGCGGCTGAACTTCAGCGGCACCGGGTGCGGCTCCATGACGGCCAGCGGGTGGCCAACCAAGCCCGCCTGATCAAGACCGACGCCGAACTCGCGGCGGTGCAGATCGCGGTCGACGCCTGCGACGACGCCATCGATGTCATGCGGGCCGCAATGAAGCCGGGCATGACCGAAAACGAGGTGTGGGCGAACCTGCATCGAGCCAACATCGCCAACGGTGGCGAATGGCTCGAGACCCGTCTTCTCACGGCGGGGCGGCGCACGAACCCGTGGTATCAGGAGTGCTCCGACAACGTCATCGCGGCCGGAGACCTGGTGGCCTTCGACACCGACCTCATCGGTGTTGGCGGCTACTCGGTCGACATCTCTCGCACCTGGGTGGCGGGCGATCAGGCACCGACGGCCAACCAGCGCCGTCTACACGACGCCGCTATGGAGCAGCTCGAACACAATCTGGCGCTGTTCGTGCCGGGGGCCTCGTTTGCCGAGATTGCCCACGCCGCGCATCTGCCGCCGTCGGATATTCACTCGGTCACCAATGCCGCGGTGGCCCATGGGATTGGCCTGTGCAACGAATACCCGCTGATCTTGAACCGCGACCATTTCGCCGAGTCGGGCTACGACGGCGAGATCGAGGTCGGAATGGTTTTGTGCGTTGAAGCACTGGCTGCGCCACCCGAAGGCGACGAGGCGGTGAAGGTCGAAGAGCAGATCGTGGTGACTGACTCCGGCCCCGTCCGCCTCAGTCGTCAGCCGCTGGGGCTGTAGTCGGCCCGAATCGAATCAGCCGACGACGCCGAGACGGTGGGCAGCGCGTTCGGCAGCTTCGGCGCCGGCGAGTTGGCGCACCAGCAGCAACCCGTCGATGAGGGCGATAGCAGCCTCGGCTTCGGCTTGTTGGTCGTCCGGCGTGCCTTCGACAAACCCCGCGGCCCACGCAATCCACAATTCGACGAGCTGCGGCACGATCGACCGGTACGGCTCGCGGCCTGCCGCTGCGAGGCCGTTGGCTTCAAAGAACAGGGCAAACACCGGGTCCGCTTCGGTTCGGGCGAGCAGAGGCCATGCGGCCCGGACCAGTTCGCGGTGGTCGGCAGCGGGAGCGGCGAACGCCGGGGCGAGGGTCGCCTGCAGTTGCTCGCCGAGTGACAGGACCACTGCACGAACGAGGTCTTCCTTGGTGGGGAAGTAGTACACGACCGTTCGGTCGCTGATGCCGAGGTGTCTTGCGACCCGTCCGAAGCTCAGCTGGCTGAGGCCATCGCTGAACGCGGTGGCGAGTGCCCCGGCCAGGATGTCGTCCTTGCTGTGCTTGTGGCCCATGAGCGGCTCACTGTACCGGTCACGTCGTTTGTCGATGCCGGTCCTGAGCACCGCTTCGTACCATATGTACCTGGTGAGAAATCCTGGTATGGTTGTGACATGTCTGCTGCTGTGATGTTCGACGACCTTCCTGTCGCACCACCCATGCTTGACCACGCGGCAGTCGAACAGTCCCGGTTAGTGCGCCTCGCCCGCGATCACATCGCGGCCCACGAACCCTCGGTCGATTACGACGGTTTGGCGCGGGGTCGCGATTGTTCGGTCCTCGCGGCTCGCCAATGGGTGAAACGTCAGCGGAGCAAGGGTTCGTTGTTCGTGGTCGACCATGGCAACGCAACACTCATCCCGTCCTTCCAGCTCGACGAAGTCTTCGATGTCGACCCCCGGGTTGCGACCGTGGTCGCCGAGCTTGTTGCGGCCGGGATGGGCGGCTGGGCGATCTGGCAATGGTTCACGTCGATCAACCCATGGATCGACGCCCGCCCAATCGACATGATCGGTCGCCCCGAGATCGATCAGGCGGTGCGCGGTCTGCTCGATGCCTGATGCGATCGATGCATGACAGCGCCAATGTCTGAAGTCAGCGTCGCCCCGTGCGGCCAGCCCGATTGCCCGATCGTGCTGGCGGCTTCGATCGATCGGCGGCGGCTCCTGGTCCATACCGTGCCAGCTGGGGCGGAGTACTACCGCGTTGGCCAACTCCGCTTCGGACTGAGCGTGTTTGCGCCTCCGGGGTCGGGAGATGGCCGATTTTCGCCGCTTGACGGTCGTGGTCACACCTACATTGCGGCTCAACGATCAGCGGCCCTGCTCGAATCGGCACTGCACGAAGCGGCCGGTCCGAACCCGCGGATCTACCGGGCCGCTCTGTCGGCCTACGGATGGCAACGGCTGCGCTGCGTCGATCCCGTGAGGTTGATCGACCTGCGCGACCCCGCGATCGCGTCGCTTGGGCTCGAGCGCAGCCAGCTCACCGGCGCCGGTGCTCGCCACTACCCGTGCACCAGGGCCGTGGGCGACCACCTCGTCGGCACCAAGGGCACCGCGGGACTGATCTGGACGTCGAGGCAAGGGGCGCTGCACGCCGAGCGTAACCCCGACGGCCTGGCCTCTGAAGTGCTGCGCCACGACAGCCTCGACGTCGCCGTCATCTTCGCGCCCGATCACGCTGGGCGCATCGAGCCCGTCGACGCGGCGCCCCTGGTCACCGACGGCCAACCCGACCGTTTCGTGATCGAGTTGGCCAACCTCCTCCGCATTGCGATCCTGTAGCCCTGCTCCTGCCACCGAAAACCGGGGTGGTGGCCCCGAGAATCGGCGGCAGGAGGGGTGGATGAAGCCGCTTGGGTCAGGCAGGGGCGTTGCCCGTGTCGGCGCCCTCGGTGCGTACGTGCCAGATGAACGCACCACCCATAGCGACACACACGACGCCGAGTCCGGCGAGCAAGGCTGCGATGCCCAACGCGAGCTGCAAGGTGCTGTGGGTTGCCGCACCAACACCAAGTTCGGCGAACAAGGCGTGGGTGGTACCGGTCCATGTAGCTTCGCGGGCTGGGCCGTCGAGCAGGTCGGTGCGGTTGAAGCCCGTCCAGTACCGGCCATTCACCGGCACGGTGTACACGCCAGGAGCCAATACCTGACCCTGATAGGCCTCGACGGTGCCGTTGTAGGTACCGTCAGCCTCAAGCTTGCCCGACTCGACGGCCGCCGCGATGTCGTCGGCTGTCAGGGTGATGTTCTGCTCACCAGTCAGGGTGTGGTGGCCAATGGTCGCCATCTGGAACATGTACTCCGTCGCGCTGTTGACGAGAGGATCGTTCGGGTCGAGGTCCGAGCTGACGACCGGGAAGTTCCAGTCGTCTTCGAGCAGCGACATGATTGCTTGGGCGCCTTCGACGGTGCCCCGGTCGATGAGTTGGCCGTCGTCGTTGTAGCTGAGCTCGACGTTTTGGGCTTCGCTGAATGCCTGCAGCGATCCATAGCCGCCTTGGGTTTTGCTGTAGGCCACGCCAGCGCCGATGAAATACCCGACGCCCACGACAACCAAGAACACCCCGAGTAGTCCGAGTGGTTTCCTGAACATTGCACTCTCCGTTGCTCGTGTCCGCGATGACGCTCGCGAACATGCAACAGCACCTTGGCTTCCCAGGTTGGTCCGGCAACAGGGCCCAACGTCCCGCCACCGAAAATCGGGGCCACAGGCCCCGTTATCGGTGGCGGTAGGCCGTAACGACCGGGCGAAGTTCGGCTGGAGTAGCTCCGTGGAGGATCACCCCATCGGCCCCGAGATCGAGCTGGTGCTGCACTGCGGCGGCACACTCGTCCGGTGATCCGGTAGCAGACGGGGCGAGCCATTCGTCGGGGATCAAGGTGGCGAAGTACTCAAGCTCTTCGGTTGTTGCCTTGGCGTCGATCGCCCCCTTGAAGGCCCTCACGCGAGGGTCGGCCCGAAATGATGTCAACACCTCGGGGTCCCACCGATTGGTCGTGACCATCAAGTCGCCGTAGGCCTGGAGGTAGGTGGCCAACCGGCCCACGCTCTTCTTGAGTCGCTGTGGTTCGGCGATATGGTCGCCAATGGTGGCCAGACACGACCACACCCGAACCGACGCTGGATCGCGCCCGGCTCGCTCGGCGGCTGTCTTTACGGTGGCGACACACCGGGCCAGGGTTTCGTCGGTGAAGAAGGTGTGCAAGATGACGTCGTCGAACGCGCGACCGCCGAGTTCGAGCGAGTTCGGTCCGAACGCCACCAGGGCCAGGCCGATGTCTTCGTCGAAGTCCGGGTCGAGTCGCAGCACCGGCCATGACCCGGCCGGTCCGTTGTGGCCGACGATGGTCTCGCCGTTCCACAAGCGCCGCATGAGGCCAGCGAAGTCCTCCATTTGGGCCGTCGTGATGCGGCCGAACCCGAACGCGTCCTGCATCGGTGCAATGCCGCGGCCAAGACCGAGGGTGAAGCGACCACCGGTCAAGAAGTGCATCGTCGATGCGTGTGATGCGGTGACGATGGGGTGGCGAGTGTTGTGGTTCGTGGCCCCGGTGATGATGCGCAAGCTGTTCGACACTGCGCCAACCGCACCGCTGATGGTGGCGGCTTCTTTGACGTTGAAGCGTTCAGAAATGAAGCACGCTCCGAGCCCCATCGCTTCGGCGTCGACCACCTCGTCGATCAGGTCGCGGGGACTGTCGGGCGCTCCGGCGAGGGTGTAGAACCCAAGTTCGGGAGAGTTGGGTGTGGCGCTGTCGGGTGATTCGAGGTCGGCACGCATGGGCTGTATCTCAGCAGACCCGTTGGCTTGTCCACGCATCGAGGAGTCACTCCTGACGGCATGGAGGTCACCCTCACCCGTTAGCCTGCTCCCTTGAGCTTGATCCGGGTAAAGAACGTTTCGAAGGCCTTTGACCGATCACCGATCTTCCGGGAGATCAATTTCAAGCTCAGCCAGGGCGACAAGGTCGGCCTGATCGGGCCCAACGGAGCAGGCAAGACCACCTTGTTACAGCTCGTGTTAGGCCGCGACGATCCCGACGCTGGCACGGTCGACGTCACCGACGGCACGACCATCGGCTACTTCTCCCAGTTCTCCGAACTCGATGGGTCGCTCAGCGTCACCGAGGAGTTGTCGAGTCTCTTTGGCGAGATTCACGCCCTCGAAGCCGAAATGGACGAGGTCAACGCCGGGTTCGCCAGCGGCCCAGACGACGACGAGATGACCAGGCTCGTCGACCGGCAGGCCGAACTGTTCGAACAGATGCAAGCCGCTGGGGCCTGGACCTACGACAACGACATCGACATCGTGCTCACCAAGTTGGGCTTCAACGACGAGCACCGGGCGCTGCCCGTCGACCAGCTCTCGGGCGGCTGGCGCAACCGTGCCGCTTTGGCCAAGGTCGTCATCCAGGCCCCTGACGTGTTGTTGATGGACGAACCCACCAACTATCTCGACATCGAGGGGCTTCGTTGGCTCGAAGGCTGGTTCCGCACCTTCGGCGGGGCGCTGCTGGTGATCTCTCACGACCGCCAGTTCCTCGACGCGGTGTGCACAAAGATCGTCGAGGTCGAGAACTTCGGGCTCCACGAATACGACGGCGACTTTGCGAACTATGTGCAGAAGAAGCAGATGCGCATCAAGTCCCTTGAGCGCCAGTTTGTGCACGAGGCCGAACTCTTGGCGTTCGAACAAGACGCCATCACCAACCGGCGCGAACTGGCCAAGAACCCGAGCAAGGCGTTGCGACGCAAGCTGGCCACCATCAAGAAGAGCACCAAGCCCCGGCCGGTCGACCAGATCGTCACCGACATCTACGGCGGCTTGCATGTGAAGGACGAACTCGCCGAGGTGACGGCGCTCACCAAGTCCTTCGGTGATCATCAGGTGTTCGCCGATGTGTCGTTCGACATCAGGCGCCACGACCGTATTGCCATTGTTGGCCCGAACGGTTCGGGCAAGACGACCCTGCTGAACGCGCTGGCCGGCACCGAAGCGGTCGACTCGGGCGAGGTGCGATGGACCAAGGGCACCCAGCAGGTGTCGTTCAACCAGCTGGTTGCTGACCTTGACCTCGACGACACCGTCAGCCACGCGGTCAACGCCATGCCAGGCACTTTGGCCTTTCAGGCCACCAAGAAGTCGGTCAATCGGTTTCTTGGTCTGTTCCAGTTTTCCGAGATGGACCTGTCGAAGAAGATCGGCACCCTGTCGGGCGGCGAGCGGGCCAGGGTTGCTCTGGTGCAATGCCTGCTGTCGGGGGCATCGGTGATCGTGCTCGACGAACCGACCAACCATCTCGACATGGCGAGCACCCAGGTCATGGAGCGGGCGTTGGCCCAGTTCCCCGGTGCCGTACTGGTCGTGAGCCATGACCGGTTCTTTATCGACAAGGTTGCCAATCGAGTGATGCGCTTCGACGGCCTCGGCGCGGTGTCGGAACTCGAAACCGCCCTGTAGCACAATGGATCTTCATGAGCCCCACGACTCGCCGAGCAACACCGGGCGATCACGCTGCCCTGATGCCGCTCATCCGGGCCTTCTGCGACATTGACGAGCACGCCTTTGAGGAGGCGACCGTCAGCGCAGCGCTGGCCCCGCTGCTCGAACACGACACCTACGGCCAGGTGTGGGTGCTCGATGATGGTGCCGCGTTGGTCGGCTACTGCGTGCTTACCTGGGGTTGGTCGCTCGAATCAGGCGGCCGCGATGGGCTGATCGACGAGATCTATGTCGACCGCCGCAGTCAAGGACTCGGTGCGATCCTGCTCCAAGCTGTGGTCGACGCCGCCATTGAAGCAGGGGCGAGGGTGATGTTTCTTGAAACCGAGCACCACAACCTCGGCGCCCGAGCCTTCTACCTCCGGCACGGTTTTGCCGTCGAGGAGTCGGTCTGGATGATCAAGGACTTGACCGGCGCAGGCGAACCCTGATCAGTGATCTGGGTGTGGCACGGCGACGACGTCGAGCCCGTCAATTCCTGCGAAGTCTCGGGGATTGCAGGTGTGGAGCGGAAGCTTGTTCGAGACGGCTATTGCCGCTATTAAGGCGTCGTACGCCCGCGCTGCGGGCTTTCGGCCAGACCCTCGCAGAGACGCTGCCACACGACCGAAGGCACGGGCTGCGCTTGCGTCAAAAGGCAGGGGGTCGAAGTCGGCTTCGGCCTGTTGCAGGTGCGCCTGCCGGGCCGCTCGCTCATCGCTGCTTGAGGCAACGAGTGGTCCAACAGAGAGTTCTGCAAGGGTCACGGCCGTGATGAGCGGCTCGCTGGGGAGCAGCTTGGTGTCTCGAATCTGTATCACGCGTGAGACGGCTCCCCTGAAGGTACGTACAGCGCTGTTAGTTCAAGCGAGCCACGTCGACGGAGACGTCGAGTTTGGTTTTGCCACCGTCGCTGTAGATCACACCCTTGAGGGGAGCCACATCGCCATAGTCGCGACCCCAGGCGGTGGTGACATAGCGGTTGTTGACGAACTGGTTGTTGGTGGGGTCGATGTCGACCCAGCCAAGGTGTGGCACCAGGACCGAAGCCCAGGCGTGCGAAACGTCGGCGCCGACCAGCTTGGGTTGGCCTGGCTTGGGGATGGTTTCGAGGTAGCCGCTCACGTAGCGGGCCGGAAGGCCTTGAGCTCTGGCTACCGCAACTGCCAAGTGAGCGAAGTCTTGGCACACGCCAGCGCCGGTTTCGAACAGGTCACCGACCGTGCTGGTGACGGTGGTGGCTTTGGGGTCGAAACCGAAGTCGCCGTGGATCTTTGCGACGAGGCCCTCAAGCCACGTCATCACGGGCTGGGATGGGTCGTCGATGGGGGCCGCGTAGTCCGTGACCAGGCGGTCGACTTCGGCCCGGGGCGAGTCAATGCCGTAGTGGGCGGCCATCAGCCGGTCCTCGCCATCGAGGGCTCGTACTGCAGCAACGGCCTCGGCAAGGGTTGTGGTGTCGTCGGCGGGAACCACGCCGCGTTCCGCGTCGACCTCGACCTCGCTGACCGCCGAGATACGCAACACGGTGTGGCCCGAGTCGATGGCGAAATACGACACCCGATTTCCGAAGAAATCGACCCGTTCGCGAATGTCGGTAGGTGCCGGTTCGACCGACACCGACGACGACACACAACGCTGATGAGGGTGCTCGCGGGGCAACATGACCATCTGCCCATACGACGACGACACCGTCGATTCGTAGCGATACGTGGTGGTATGAGCGACGCGGTAGCGATGCATCAGCCACCGCCGCCTGGACCGAGGGGCTGCTGTGGTGGCTGATGGCTGAAGTTGCGCTCCGAAATATCGGCGCCCAACACCGTCACCCGCGCGACGAGGTCGTTCAAGAAGTCGACGAGCTCGGTTCGCTGCCCGGTCTCATCAACGACTGTCTGGGCGAGAGCTTCGGTGTCGGCGTTGCGAACCAGATTCGCCATCTCGAGTACCTGCCGTTCGGTGGTCGACAGGGCCGTGCTGGTGCGATTTGCCAACAACTGTGGAACCGACTCGGCCAGACGGTCGATCTGGTAGCGCATCGACCTCGGGTTGGTGGCGTCGGCCACGAGCAGATCGAGCAATGTCGCGACCTGAGCCTGATAGCGATACCGCCGTCGATAGGTGATGATGCTCTCGGCTGCGAGCAGTACTGATTCAAGGATGAGACCGTCGGTCTGGTCGTCGTGTTCGGTGTCGAGCCCGGCCGACAACAACAACCCGAGATGTTGGAACCGTTCGATGCGGCGGCCCGCTTCCATGAAGTGCCAGCCCGCGTCGCGCACCATGGATTCGGCGGCGAGCCCATGCAACGCCAACAGCGACTGCATGATGACACCCAAGGTGCCTTGGACGACGTCTTGGCGGTTGGGCGGGGTGGTCGACAGCACCTGGAGCTGCTTGTGCAGGGTGCTGGTGACCTGCCATGTGTCGATCGACAACTGGTCGCGCACGGCGTCAGCAGCGCCGAGCAGCCGGGTGACCGCATAGGCCAACGAGCCCGGGCGCTGCACGTCAGACGTGAGCGAGAACAGCTCAGCATCGGGGTTGGCCCGCTCGGTTGGGTCGGCGAAACCAGGTGCGGTATAGCTCGCCACCGAGAGCGCTGACAACAAGGTGTCAACGGCTCGTTGTTCGCCACGATCGACCGTGGTTTGGGCATTGCGACGGTCGTGAACGGCACGCAAGAGCCGGACCATAGATTCGGCCCGTTCGGCATAGCGACCCACCCAGAACAGGTTCTCCGCGGCGCGCTCGGACAAGGTTCCGGCGATATCGGTGGCTGGTATCGGGCTGGTCCGCAGCCACAGTTCGGCCTGCGGCTCAGGCTCGCTGGCCAGGACCCATGTGTCTTTGGCTATGGCCCCGGCCTGGTTCGAGATGCGCATGGTGGTGTCGTCGGGAGCGACCCTCGTGAGGCCACCGGCCATGACGGCAAACGAACCCTCCCGAGCCACGGCGTAGCTGCGCAGGATGCTGCGACGAGGCTTGATCCCGTCGGCGGTCAAGGTGGGGCCGGTCGACAAGGCCAGTTGGCCCTGAGCAACCCATCGCCGCGGAGCAGCGAGAATCTCCGAGCGCAGTACGTCAAGTTCGGCCGACGACATGGTGGCACCGAACCTCGACCGCGCGGACTGTCCCCGGGCAATTGGCTTACAGACGACGGCGTCGAGATGTTCGAGCACATAGGCCAGATCGTCGGGGTTGCCGCACCACCACGTCGGCACGCCTTCGATGCGGAGGTCTTGGCCGAGCAGGGCCTTGGCCGCGGCAGGAAGGAACGCGTTCAGGGCGGGATTCTCGATCGCTCCGCTGCCCAGGGTGTTGACAACAGCCACGTTGCCTCGTCGGCACGCCTCGACCAGACCCGGAATGCCGAGTTGGGATTCGGGCCGCAGTTCGAGTGGATCGCAATAGTCGGCATCGACTCGGCGCAAGATGACGTCGACGGGTTCGAGGCGGCCCAACGCCCTCAAGAACACCGAACCGTTTCGCACGACGAGGTCCGCGCCTTCCACCAGGCTAAAGCCGAGATACGACGCCAAATAGGCGTGCTCAAACGCGGTCTCGGAGTGCACACCGGGGCTGAGCACCACAATGCGCGGATCGTCGCTGCGATGGGCCGCCAACGACTGCAAGCCAGCCCGCAGTGTCCGAAAGTACGGGGCCACATGGTGCACCTGGGCGTCGCGGTACAAGCTGGGGAACACCCGCGACAGGGTCACCCGGTTGGCGAGCGCATACCCCGAGCCCGACGGCGACTGGGCGTGGTCGGCCAGCACCCGATAGGCCCCCGAGTGGTCGCGACCCAAGTCGACGGCATAGGTGAACAGCTGGGACCCATCGTGCAGCGACACCCCGCTGCACGCCCTCATGAAGCCGGGATGTTCGAATACCAACTCTGGTGGCAGTACACCTCGACGCAGCAGTTTCTGGCCGCCGTACATGTCGCGCAACACCAGGTCGAGCAGCACGGCCCGCTGGATGACCCCCTGCTCGATGGTGGCCCATTCGGCCGACGAGATCAGTAGGGGGACAACATCGAGCGCCCAGTCCTGGGAATCACCAGACGACGCCACCCGATAGCTGGCACCGTCGGCCTCCAGCAGGCGGCTGATATCGACCTGGCGACGGCGCAACTCGTCAACGCCGAGCGCTTCCAGCGCAGGCCCAACATGGTCCCAGTGATCGCGAAAGCGCTCGTCGACGACAGCGTCGTCGTACCCGTGGGGCGACGACGCATACGAGCCCAACAACGTGGGTCCGAGCTGCGTCGTCACTGGTGGGCGCTCATGATTCGGTCGGACTCACTCCCACTGGGCCAGCGATGGCATCAATGTGGTCAGGATCGGGCCTTGGCTGATCGCCGAAGGTCGAGCGTGACAGGGTACTCGCGGTGCTGGGCCAGTCGGAGCGCTTCGGGAACGACCGTTCCGGGGGTGTGCCCGAGTTTCTCAAAGCGGGTCTGGCGGCGGCTTTCGGCTTCGGTCGCGTTGATCGGAGGTGCGTGATAGGAGAGCCCGCCTTGGTGCACGACGTGGTAGCGGCACCCGCCCAACGAACGCTGCGACCAGGTGTCGATCACATCGAACGTCAGCGGAGCGTCGATGCCGAGTGTTGGGTGCAGGCCAGACGGCGGCGCCCAGGCCTTGAACCGAACACCAGCAATGAAGGTCCCGGGAACATCGGTGGCAGTGAGCGGCACCACCGTGCCGTTGCACGTGATGACGTGGCGACCTTCGACGAGGCCATCGACGCGTACCTGTAACCGTTCGACGGACGAGTCGACATATCTCGCAGTGCCGCTACTCGTCGTTTCCTCGCCCAACACGTGCCACGGCTCGATCGCTCCTCGTAGTTCGATGGTGACACCACCGACCGTTGCGGTGCCGTGGCGCGGGAAGCGGAACTCCATAAACGGGTCGAACCAGGCTGGGTCGAAGTCGAGTCCATGGTCGACCAGGTCGGCAATGACGTCAGCCAGGTCGCGTTCGACGTACCACGGCAACAGATACCGATCGTGCAGGGCCGTACCAAACCGGGTTGGGGTGCCACGGTAGGGTTCGTCCCAACAACGAGCGACCAGACCGCGTACCAACAGCGCTTGGACCAACGCCATGCGCGGATGGGGCGGCATCTCGAAGGCCCTCAACTCGAGTATTCCGAGGCGGCCCCGCTCGCTGTCTGGACTGAACAGCTTGTCGATGCAGAACTCGGATCGGTGGGTGTTGCCGGTCAGGTCAACCAGCAGGTGGCGCAGCAACCGGTCGACCACCCATGGCGCGGCCTGATCGCCCAGCCGGTCGAGTTCGGCGAAGGCCGTTTCGAGCTCGTACAAGTTGTCGTCGCGGGCCTCATCGACTCGTGGTGCCTGGCTTGATGGACCGATGAATCGGCCCGAGAACAGATACGACAGCGACGGGTGGTGCTGCCACATTGTCACCAACGAACGCAGCAGCGATGGGCGACGCAGCAGGGGGCTGTCGGCCGGGGTCGCTCCGCCCAAGGTGACGTGGTTGCCGCCGCCGGTGCCGGTGTGGGTGCCGTCGAGGTCGAACTTCTCGGTACCCAGACGGGTGCGGAACGCGTCGTCGTTGACACCCTCGATGATGGCTTTGAGCTCGTCCCAGTCGGCCGCTGGCGGCACATTGACCTCGATCACACCGGGGTCGGGCGTCACGGCCATGGACCTCAGGCGGGGGTCAGACGGGATGGGGTACCCCTCGATGACGACAGGGGTGTCGATCGCCGCGGCTGCAGCCTCGATGGCCGCCAGCAGCTCTGTTGCTGCAGCGGCGCCGGTGATCGGTGGCAAGAACACGTGCAGGTGTCCGTTGCGCACCTCGGCGCACAGCGCAGTCGGGGTGACCAGTGGCTCGGCCGCCAGGGTGACCTGGTTTCCCGTGGGGCGAACAACCGTCGATGTTGGTAGGGGTCGAAGCTCGGCGAACATCGATGGTTCAAATGGGGGTGGCGGGGTTCCCCACAACAGTGACTGGATCGGCAGGCGATACCCCATGGGCGAGTCGCCTGGCAGCAAGAAGAGTTGCTTGCGACGCAGCGTCCACTCCGCGGTGCGCCAGCCGGGGCCGTCTACCGAATGCTGATGCAGTGGGAGCACCCATCCAGTGGCCTTACCGGCGCGGCGATCGATCGTGTCGATCAGACGCTTGCGGGCCGCGGCCTCACGCAGGTGTGGGTCCTTGGGGTCGAGGTCGTCGTCGGGAGCCGGGCCCACGGGCAGGG
>CAYGMW010000003.1:36741-40440 GCA_964350975.1 uncultured Acidimicrobiales bacterium
ATCGTGGAGGGGGTCTTCGCGGCCAGCGCGGACGGTCGATGCCGTGATGCCCAGCTGTGTGGCCAGTTCCTTCGCGAAACGTTTCGCCGCCTTGCGTGGCGTGTCGCCGGGCGTCGACGGATCGGCGAGCAGCTTTGGGTCGGACCACAGTGCTTCACCGTCGGTGCGCCACACCAAGGCGTTCTGCCAGCGGGGAAGCGGCTCGCCCGGGTACCACTTGCCCTGGCCACGATGGACAATGCCGCCGGTCGCGAAGCGGTCCATCAACCGGGCGGTGAGCTCAGAGGCAAGGATCTGCTTGGTTGGTCCGTCGGCTTGGGTGTTCCACTCGGCGCTTTGCATGTCGTCGATCGACACGAAGGTGGGCTCGCCGCCCATGGTGAGGCGCACGTCGCCGTCGATCAGACGCTGGTCGACTGCGTGGCCGAGGGCATCGATGGCGTTCCACTGTTCGTCGCTGTAGGGCTTGGTGACCCGGGGGTCTTCGTGGATGCGGGTGACGATGTTGCTGTAGGAGAACTCGACTTCGGCGACGTCGGTGTAACCCGAGATGGGTGCCGCGGTCGACGGCGACGGCGTGGCGGCCAGGGGGATGTGGCCCTCACCAACGAACAGACCCGAGGTCGGGTCGAGCCCCACCCAGCCCGCTCCGGGGAGGAACACCTCGGTCCAGGCGTGGAGGTCGGTGAAGTCCGCAACCGGGCCCGACGGGCCTTCGAGGGGAGCAACGTCAGACGTCAGCTGCACCAGGTAGCCCGACACGAACCGGGCCGCGAAACCGAGCTGGCGAAGGATGTGCACCAGCAACCAGGCCGAGTCCCGGCACGATCCGATACCTCGCTCAAGCGTGGTTTCTGGACTCTGAACGCCGGGCTCCATGCGAACCGAATACTCGATCAAATGGGCGAGCCGCTGGTTCAGACCGACCAAGAAGTCAATAGTGCGCATCTCGGTCACTTGATCAACTTCGGCCAGCCATTGGCCCAAGAGCGCAGTCGGCGGCTCGGCTGCTGGGTCGACGATCAGGTAGGGCTTGAGGTCCGCCAGCAAGTCAGGCTCGTAGTCGAAGGGCACATGTTCGGCATCGTCTTCCAAGAAGAAGTCGAACGGATTGATCACCGTCATGTCGGCAATGAGATCGACGGTGATCCTGAGGCGCTTGGCTGTTTCGGGAAACACCAAGCGGGCCTGGAAGTTGCCGAACGGATCCTGCTGCCAGTTCAAAAAGTGGTCGGCCGGCTCCACCCGTAGCGAATAGGCCTCGATGGGGGTCCGACAGTGGGGTGCGGGGCGCAGCCTCACGACGTGGGGGCCAATGCCGACCGACTTGTCGAAGTCGTATGTCGTGACGTGCTCGATCGCAACCTTGATGGTCATGGTG
Organism: uncultured Acidimicrobiales bacterium; assembly: GCA_964350975.1. Classification (GTDB taxonomy): domain Bacteria; phylum Actinomycetota; class Acidimicrobiia; order Acidimicrobiales; family Poriferisodalaceae; genus JAADHX01. The sequence goes on from CAYGMW010000003.1 coordinate 38,123, forward strand.
CAAAAGTACGGCCGCGGTGACGGCGAAGATAGCGACCCGTCGGGATTACAGGCGCGCGGTGTCCTTTCTTGCGCCGTTCTGTCTTGCGCCGGTTGCTATCGGGGTGTCCAGACCCCACCGGCATCGTCGACGGCCGCGGCCAGTGCGTCGAGGTCGGCCTGCACTGCCTCCATCGATTCGGCGGCACGCTCATAGAGCCGTGACGCCCGCTCAACAGCGGCTCGCTGGGTAGCGGTTGGAGCTGCAGTGCTGTCCCAGTGATGACCCATCACCCGGTCGATGATCGACTTGGCCGAAGGCTCCTCGGGTTCGGACAGCCGAGCTCGGATCGGGTGGCCGGTCAGGTCGACGGCCAACGTTTCGAGGCGGCCGTGAACGTCGTCGAGGCGGGCGAACAAGGCGCCATCAGCGCCAGCAGTCGTGCTCAACGCGACGGTGAGGTGACGAATCCGATCGCGCAGGGTGCCGACGTGGGCCGCGGCACCCGTGATCTTGCGGGCAAGGTGCGAGGTCTGGGCCTGGAACGCGGCTGATGCGTGAGGGTCAGGACGCTCTGACGTGGCGGGCGTCGCGGTGACAGCAAACGACTGAGCGTCGGTCAGTTCGGTGATTCCGGAAGGGCCTTGGCGCACCAGTACGGCCCAATAGTGGCCCGGCGCAACGAGGGCACCCTTGGGGTCGGCGTCCCATGGCGCCTTGAACGCCGGTTCTGACAGGTCGACGGGCTGGGGCGCAGCCAACCTCAGGTCCCAGGTCAGGCGGTGCAGGCCAGCCGACGCGTCCGCGACGAGGCGCCGAACCGGTCGACCGTCGGCGTCGGTGACCAACAGCATGAGGGCGTCAGGGGTGTCGACGTGCTCGGCCCACAAGGCGTCGTAGCCCGGAAACGCTATGTCGCGGTCAGGCGCTACCTCAGCTTCGGCGCGGTTGCGCTGCTTCTTCGCTGACTCGAGCTCGGCCGCGAGATCGGCACTGACCACATAGGTGAACATGGCCCCGAACTCGGGGTTTGGCTGACGAAATGCCGTCGACCCCAGGGTTGGCTGGTTTGGTGCCTGCATGGGCTGATAGGGGACATACCACCAGGCGTCGCGCACATCGAACAGCGTTGCGGCCCCATCGGCCTCGCCTGTCGGGTTCAGGGCCCGCAGCGCGCTGTAGTCGTCGAGCACATAGATGCCGCGGCCAAAGGTTGCGGCCACCAGGTCGTTGTCTCTGCGTTGCACCTTGAGGTCACGAACAGCGATCGTCGGCATGCCAGTCCCCATGCGGTGCCACTGGGTGCCCCGGTCGAGCGATACGAACACACCCCGTTCGGTGGCGGCGAACAGCAGGTTGGGGTCGAGGTGGTCTTGTTCGATCGCCCACACGATGGCGCCGTCGGGCAGGTCGCCAGCGATGGGTCGCCATGTCGCCCCATGGTCAGAGCTTTCGAAGATGAACGGGGCGTAGTTGCCGTTCTTGTGATCGTCGGCGGCGACGAACACCGACGCGCCATCGTGGTGGTCGGCTTCGACGTCGTTGATGAACGCCCCGGCGGGCAGGCCAGGCATCTCGCCGACCTTGCTCCACTCTTGGCCGCCGTCGGTGCTGACATGCACCTGGCCGTCGTCGCTGCCGCAGTACAAGGTGTCGGCGACAACTGGCGACTCGGTCAGGTGGGTCAAGGTCGCGTACTTGGACATCGCCATGTGGTCCCACAAGGCGTCGACGCTGTGCACCCTGCCCCCGGTCGGGAGCTCGTAGCGGTTGGCGTTGGTGGTGAGGTCACCGCTGATCGGGGTCCACGAATCGCCACGATCGTCGCTGCGCCACACCCTTTGCGAAGCGGTGTAGATGCGGTGCGAATTGTGGGGACTGACCAAGATGGGGGTGTCCCAGTTCCATCGTTCGGCCGGATCGCCGTTCGCTGGTTGGGGCTGGATGTCGACCAGTTCCATCGTGCGGGTGTCGTGGCGCATGAGGTTTCCCTCCTGCCACTCCAGATACGACGTCTGGGGATCATCGGGGTCGAAGGCGACGTGGTAGCCGTCGGCTCCGAGGGCCACTCGCCAATCCTGGTTGCGGACCCCGTCGACGTGCATGGTGCGCGATGGTCCGAACAGGGTGCCGAGGTCTTGGGCCCCAGCCAACACGTTGTAGAACGGCAGCGAGTTGTCGGCTGCGACCCGGTAGAACTGCGAGATCGGCAGGTTGGCGAAGTGTCGAAACGACGCCATGTCGTCGAAGGTCTCATACAGGCCAGCGTCGGTACCCACCAGCATGTGGTCGGGCTGGGCTGGGTCGATCCACACGGTGTGGTTGTCGCTGTGCTTTTG
>CAYGMW010000004.1:0-36917 GCA_964350975.1 uncultured Acidimicrobiales bacterium
TGCGAGAGATGATCTTGATGTTCGGCCCGCCGTCCATGCGAGGGCCATCCCAGATTGACGCCCCGGCCAGCACCGCAACGGCGTCGGCGAGTGTCTCAGCCTCAGGCTCAGGCCCGACCACGGTCAGCTTGCCATCGAACAGCTCGTCAAACCCAGCCGGAACGGGCCGGTCGATAAACACGATGGGCAGGCTCATCTGGACTCTCCACACGGGGATGTTTTGCCGGCCGCGGTGACGAGTGGACACCGGGGGTCGAGATCGTCGTCGGACCAGGTGGCCCGAACCCAGTGATGGTTCGGATCGTCACAAAAGGCCATCGAACGTTCGCCTCCGGGCCCTGCCAACACGTTTAGGTAGTACATGTCGTAGCCCGGCGCCGCGATGCATGGCCCGTGGTAGCCCCTCGGCACCAAGAACACGTCGCCGTCGCTCACCGTCACGGTCTCGTCAATATCGCCCATCGATCCGTCGGGGTCGACGGTGTAGGTGCGGTGCAGGCCAAAACCGACAGCGCTGTAGTCGGGCGTGCCCGCGGCGCCGATGCGGAAGTAGTAGATCTCTTCGTTGTTGACCTCACACTCCGGTGAGTCATCGTGTTTGTGGGGCGGGTACGACGACCAATTGCCATCGGGGGTATACACCTCGACACACATCAGCTTCGATGCGTGGGGCCATGCTTCGGGGCTCATGAAGTTGGTGATCTGGCGAGTGGCCTGACCCCCACCGCGCACCTCGACGGCGACCGCTTCAGCCGGTCCGTAGCGGGCTGGCAACGCAACATCGCACACCGAGGTGGCAATCGCTACCTGTCCACCGGTGGCGCTGACGATCTCGATGGTGGAGTTCAGCCCGGCGTACACAAAGTCAGACACCCGGGCGAACACACCGGTGCGACCGTCGACCGCAAACGCTTCGCCATCGACGGTCACGGTGAGATCGGTCGCCGAAAGTGGGAGCACCACTGCTTCAGTGCCATCGAGCACCATCGAAAACACCACGTCAGGGGCCACGTCGACCACGGTGAGCCCGGTGTAGGTCCATCCGGCCTGGTCGGGACTGAGTGCCACCGGTCCGGCATCGTGGGCGAGTGAGCCAAGTGGAAAGTGCAAACGCGACCCGCTCATGACGCGGGCCTGACGATGCGGGCCGCTCGGTCGATTGCCGCGCCAACATCGCCGTCAGGCGGATACAGCAGGGCCCGGCCAACAACCAGACCGCGCACCGTTGGAGCCTCCATCGCCCGTTCCCATGCCTGGAAGTCGTCCTCGGGGTTCGGTCCGGGAGTGCCACCGAGGATGAGCGCCGGGAGCGTCGATGCGGCCAACACCTTGTGAGGGTTGGCCGACGCGGGCACCTTCAGCCAGGTGTGGGCCGTCGTCGTGCCCAACCCGGCGGCAACCGTGATCGCCTTGGTGAGCGCCGTTTCGTCAGGGTCGAGCCCGGCCCTACCGTCGGCGTTGCGGTGGTACGGGAGCGGTTCGACCATCGCCATCAGCTGGTGGGCCGCGAGCTCTGACACCGCTTGGGCACAGGCCACCACCGTGTTCTTGGTGCCGGCATCGTTGGGGTCGATGCGCAGCAGCATCTTGCCGGCGTCGAACCCGTGGCGGGCCAGCGACGCGGCGTCGTAGGCCGTCATGGGGTCGTCAAGTTCCCACACGCCACCCTGCAACCCGCCCCGGTTCATGGTGCCGGCAACAATCTTGTCGTCGAGAGCTCCGAGCAGAGCGAGCTCCTCGAGCACGTCTGGGCTGCCCAACACGCCATCAACACCAGGGTGCGCCAGAGCGGTCAACAGCCGTTCGAGCAGGCCTCGCCGATCGGCCATCGCCAGTGGGTCAGAACCCACCGCGAGCATGCCTCGTGAGGTGTGATCGGCCGCGACGATGAACATCCGGCCGTCGCGCAGCAGTGGCCGCCGGACCCGATTCTTCAGCGCAGCACCCACCGCTTCGGGACGCAATCGGTCGTCGAGCAGCTGGTGCCAGCGGTCGTCGTCGAGCAACATCACACCTCACCTCGTTGGGCCAAGAACTCGTCGATTTCGGCGACGTAGGGCATGTCGTCGGCACACATCAGGCGGCTGGCGACGATGGCGCCAGCGGCATTGCCGTAACGGACCGTGCGCACGAGGTCCCAGCCCGACAACAGGCCGTGGACAAACGCCCCGCCAAAGGCGTCTCCGGCACCGAGGCCACACACCACCTCAACGGGGAACGGAGCAATGGTCTCGCGTGTGCCGTCGGGCAACGCGACCATGACCCCATCGCCGCCCAGCTTGACGATGGCGGCTTCGAGGCCCCGTTCGAGCAGTCGGTCAGCCGCTGAATGAGGGTCACGGGTGCCAACCGCGACCTGGCATTCGTCGCGGTTGCCAATGGCGATCGTGACATGGTCGAGCATCGGGGCAATGGCCTCGTGGGCCTCATCCATCGAGGTCCAAAAGTGTGGCCGCCAGTCGAGGTCGAGCACCGTGTGAGCCCGACGGCCGCGCTCGGCCAACATCTCGGTGACTGCCGACCGGCTCGGCTCCCAGGCAAACCTGGACGCCGCCACCCACAACACCGGCACCGAACGGACCACATCGAGGTCGACATCGTCGATCGACAGGTTCTGATCGGGTGCCCGCGGGTTGCGATAAAAGATGATGTTCGGCTCGGTCGGTGGATCGAGTTCGGCAAACGCGAGCGGGGTCGGAAGATCGGCATCGGTACCCACAAAGCGGGTATCGACGCCAAAGGTGTTGACCAGTGCGTGGCGCACGTAACGACCGAATGAATCGTCGCCAACCCTGGTGACCAGCCCGGCCCGATGGCCCAGCCGAGCCGCAGCAACGGCCACATTGGTGGCCGTGCCGCCGATCGACTTTTCGAAACCCGTCACCTCGGTCATCGGGCCGGGTTCGCGGGCGTACAGATCGACGCTCACCCGCCCGACGGTCAAGACGTCGAGGTCGGTTTCGGACAGGCTCATCGTCCTGCTTCGAGCTCGTGGGTCAAGGCGTCAAGTTCGGCGCCGCCGGCCATCATCTGCACCAGCTCGTCGCGTGGCAGCTCGGCCTTGGCGAAGTTGCCGAGGCTCTTGCCGCGGTTGAGGATCATGAAACGATCGCCGACCGGGTACGCGTGATGGGGGTTGTGGGTGATGAAGATGACGCCCAGCCCACGGTCGCGGGCTGCGGTGATGTAGCGCAACACCACGCCGGACTGCTTGACACCAAGAGCCGAAGTCGGCTCGTCGAGGATCAGCACCTTGGCCCCGAAGTACACGGCCCGAGCAATAGCAACCGACTGGCGTTCGCCACCCGACAGCGTGCCCACGGGCTGTTCGACGTCGCGGATATCGATCCCCATCTTGTTGAGCTCGTCCTTGGCGATGGCCTTGGCCTTGGCCTCATCAATGAAACGAAACGGACCCAGCTTCTTCATGGGCTCAGCACCCAGCCAGAAGTTTCGCCACACCGACATCAACGGGATCATCGCCAAGTCTTGATAGACGGTGGCAATACCGGCATCGAGCGACTCGCGAGGCGATGAGAACTTCACCTCGGTGCCCTCGAGCTTGACCAAGCCCGCGTCGTGCTGATGCACCCCGGCCAAGATCTTGATGAAGGTCGATTTGCCGGCGCCATTGTCGCCGAGCACACAGGTGACCTCGCCGGCTTCGACGGTAGTGGTCACCCCCTCGAGGGCAATGATGTTGCCGTAGTACTTGGCAATATTGTCGAGTTCGAGCAGGTGGGTCATCGTGCGGCCTCCGCAATCTGGCGAACCCGTTTGTTGGCATAGACCGATCCGAGCAGGATCAGACCCAAGAACACGAATCGCCAGTCGGTGTTCCAGCCCGAGAACGCCGGGCCCTGCTGTGAGATGGCCATGATGAACGCACCAACCGCGGCGCCGAGGGCCGAGCCGTAGCCACCTGTCAGGGCAGTACCGCCAACCACGGCGGCGATGATGTATTCGAACTCCTCGCCATTGCCCGTTGAGGCCTGAACGGCGTTGAGCTTGAAGGCCAACAGCATGCCGACCAACCAGGCCGCGAACGCCACGATCATGAAGAGTTGGGTTTTGGTTCGGGCCGCAGGCACACCTACTTGGCGGGCCGCGTTGGCGTCGCCGCCAACTGCGAAGGTCCAGCTACCGAAGCGGGTGCGGCGCAGGACCCACATCATGGCGGCGGTGAAACCAATGAACCACAAGATGCGCACGTTGTAGGTCGACAGGCGGGCCGGGTTGTTGGTGTCGAAGTCGTTCTGGACCGAGAACAGCATGCGCACGGTCATGGCAGCGACGAGGAGCACCCCACCGACCAGCACACCCAAACGGGCGAACCCGTCAGCCTTCACATCGCTATATCGGCGGGCCTCAAACCTGAGGCCAACAAGGGCCCAGGCGAACAGCACCAAGGCGATCAGGCACAAGATCGAGAACAGCTCGGCGCGGAACTTGTGGCTGGCCGATTCGCTTTGGATGAACAGTGCCATTACCAACGTTGCAACCGCGGCCATCGACGCCACCGCAGCCCTGGTCGAGGCACTGCGATGGCGAGCTCGAGCCGCCGCTACTCCGAAGAATCCGACGGCCACCATGCCGCAGGCCATGAACAGCAGCGCTCGGGCGCCCTGTTCGGTCACAAACGGGATGATGTTCGAGTCGTCTGCGGGGTCGAACACCAATGCAAACACCACGCCGAGGACGAGGGCACCGATCCCCATCGCGATCGCGCTCATGATGTCGCCAGTAAGTTGGGGCGACTGGCGCTCGGCAATCGGGCGGTAACGCCATGTCGCCATGCCTTGGGGGGCGACGACGCCCCCAGCGGCGATGACCACCATGACCAGCCAGTCGGAGCCGTCGAGTTGATGGGCCAGCACGACGCCGGCGACGATGCCTGCTACGCCGACACCAAGGATCGGGAGCCCGGCGGGGTTGAACTGTTCGCGACGGGCAAAGGCGAATTCGTAGACGGCCAACAACAAGATGATGCCGCCAGTGACCGCAAGCACGGTCATGGTGGTGTCGCGGGCTTCCCAGATGTGGGTGTCGCGTTCCCACTCTGAACCAAAGATGCGGCGCCAGAACTCATAGTGAGCGCCCTCGCGGGCATCGCCCACCTGGATCTGATCGACGACGATCTTGGAACCCGCCAGCTTTGCGCCTCGAAGAACAAAGAACGATCCGAGGGTCACGATGAAGCTCGGGATGACGAACTTTTCGACCATCTTGCCGTTGAGCCATCCGAAACTCAGCGCAATCAACAAGCTGAGCGGGATCGCGAACCAATACGACATGCCGAGCCCACCACGCTCGCCGGTCTCTTTGACCAACAAGATGATGATGATGCCCATCGTGCCGGTCATGGCACCCGACGACAGGTCGAACTCGCCGCCAATCATGAGCATCGACACGGCCACGGCCATGATGCCGAGGGTCGCTGACAGCGACAACAGCGTGGCCCCGCCGCGGGAGAAGGGGGCCGAAACGCCCCAGAAGACGAAATAGATGACCAGCGACAAGACAATGCCGACGATCTCGGGCCGGATCAGGATTCGTTGCAAAAATCCGGTGTAAGCAAGGCGCTCATCGGCGTTAGCCGGCGCGTCAGTGCTCGTGGTCGTAGTCATGGTCCCCCCTGGAACAGATGTGAGATGGAAGTGCCCGGGGGCGCCAGTGCGACGCCCCCGAGCGAATCCGAATTGCTATATCAGCGAGTGCCAGCCTCGACGAGAGCCTTGACCTCGGCGGCATTGTCAGGAGTGACAAAACCAGGACCGGTCAGGATCGGAAGGCCACCACCAGCGGTGTTCTGGTTGGTGTTTTCAAGGAACATCAAGATGACGGGCAGGTACCCCTGGAGGTACTGCTGCTGGTCAACGGTGAACGCAATGTCGCCGGACTCGATGGAGTTGATGATGTCTGGGGTGATGTCGAAGCCACCGATGGTGGCGCCACGGCCAACAGCTTCAGACGCACGAAGCGCCGAGACTGCGATGACTGGGCCGGTACCCAAGATGGCATCGATCGACGGGTCAGCCGACAACAACGCGTTGATGGTGGCTTCCTGGTCGGTCTGGTCAGCATCAAGGCCGCCGAATTCGACAGACACGGTGCCGCTGAAGGTCTCTTCGAGACCCTGGCAACGCTCGCTCAGGCCAACGTTGCCTTCTTCTTGGTACACACACAGGACGTGGGTGGCGCCAGCGGCGTTGAAACGCTCGCCTGCGCCGTTACCTGCGACAACCTCAGTCTGACCAACATGGCTGGTCGCGCCGATTTCCTTGTAGAAGTCAACGCCTGAGTTGAGGGTGTACACCGGAATACCGGCGGCCACAGCGTCCTGCAACGGACCAGTGAGCGCGGCGGGGTCCGGAAGCGAAGCGGCGATGCCGTTCGAGCCCGAAGCGATTGCCGACTCAATGTCAGTCACCATCTGCTGTGCGTCGTTGTTGCCTGGCATCCACACAAGGGTCACGCCAACATCAGCCGCAGCGGCTTCAGCGCCACGCTTGACCACGGACCAGAACGGGCCGTCGTCGGAGTGGGTGATCATGTGGAACGTGAGATCAGTGCCCTGATTCAGGGCAACTGACTCGGTTGTTTCGGATGCATCAGCTTCGGTCGTCTCGGCGGAGTCCGTCGATTCGTCCGAGTCACCGCAAGCGGTTGCTACGAGCGCAAACGCCAGCAGCATCGCCAATAAATAGCGGAAATTCTTCACTTAGGTTTCCCTCCTGGTTTTTCAATGGGTCCCGACCAACCGAACCGTTCCCCCGGCCAACTCGTGCACAGGGCGCACTAGTTGGCAAGTTCGGACTCGATGGACCGGAGATACTCGACGCTCTGACGAACGCCTAGTACCGGACCACTACCAAGGGGAGGTTCCCCGTCGGTAATGGCCACATCTTGTTCGATCACATACCAGCCGTTATATCCAGCTGATTCGAGATCGGCGATGACCTTAGCCAGTGGAAGCTCTCCGCTACCCAACGACGGGAACAATCCCGCTTGCACGGCCTGCATCAAGGTCAACTCGTCTGCGTTGAGCCGCGCCGCTACGGCACGGTCGAGATCCTTGAGATGCACCAGACCAACGCGGTCTGAGTACAGCTCGACAAATTGAGCGGGGTCGTAACCACCGATCGAGAAGTGACCGGTTTCGAGCACAAAGTTGCACCCGGTGTTGTCGATGACCCGCTGGATCTCCTCCGCGGTCTCAACCAAGCAGTCGACGTGCGGGTGAACCACTTGGCGGAGCCCGCGCTCCTGGCACACCTGATCGAGCCAGTCGAGTGAGTCATACAGGTGTTGCCACTCGGCGTCGGTCAGTTCGGGGCGATCCCAGCTGTTGGGGTCGCTCACGGGGCAGGTCACAAAGTGCATCGCGCCGCCGGCAGCCAGAAGGTCGGCGGCCGCAATGGCGCTGGCGCGCACCGCGTCGACCTGGGCGGCATCATGTAATGCGAGGGGCACGAAGCCGCCGTTGAGCGACAGGCCATACTGCGACAGCACGTTGCGCAACTCCGCCGGGTCAGTTGGCAGATACCCGGCGCTGCCCAGTTCGGTCGACGTGAACCCAAGGTCGCGCATCTCGGCGAGCACCCGATCGACCGGCAGCTGTACACCCCATCCCGGCACCTCACAAATACCCCACGAGATCGGAGCGGCGCTGGTTCGTTCAAGCAAGGGTGTGGTCATCACTTCACTTCAAGGTGGTGAGGGATCTGTTGGCTGGCAGACAGTAGCGTTGAGTTAGAGCGCTCTAACTGTTATCGTTGCTGTGACATTTGTCAAGCACCACGCCAGCAAATCGCCACACGGGAACTGCATGCCCCAAGAACCAGACAGAGCACCAACCATGGAAGACGTCGCTCAGCGCGCGGGCGTCTCCAGGGCGTTGGTCTCGCTGGTCATGCGCGACAGCCCCAAAGTCAGCGACCGTTCTCGAGCAGCAGTGCTTGCGGCCGCCGACGAGCTTGGCTACCGGCCCAATCTCATGGCCCGCCAGCTCGCCAGCAACCGCACCATGACGATCGGCCTCGTGCTCAATGACCTACACAACCCGTTTTTCGCCGAGCTTGCCGACGGCGTTCACCGTGAAGCTCTCGCCAACGGGTACCGAGTCGTGTTGGGAGCCGGATTCGGCGAGGCCGACGGCGAAGCCAACGCTGCGGCCACGTTCCTTGAATATCGAGTTGACGGACTCATCTTGGCCGGGCCTCGCCTGCCAGAAAGCCAGATCATCGACCTGGCGGTCGAAACGAAGCTGACCTTGGTTGGCCGATCAAGCACATCGGACAAGCTGGACAGTGTCAACAACGACGAACGACTCGGCGCCCAACTCGCCGTCGATCACCTCGTCGCCCTCGGCCACCGCGACATCGCCCACATCGACGGAGGTGTTGGCGCTGGGGCCAAGGGCCGAGCTGAAGGATTCAGGGCTGCCATGCAAGCCAGGGGTCTCAGCCAGCATGCCCGCGTGGTCGCAGGCGACTTCAGTGAGGCCGCCGGAATCAAGGCAGTCGACCAGCTCATCGATGACGACCGTCCGCTGTCGGCGATCTTCGCCGCGAACGACCTCGTAGCCACCGGCGCACTCCACCGCCTCCACGACCTCGGCATCGAAGTTCCAGCCGAGGTGTCGCTCGTCGGATACGACAACACGTCGCTTGCTGGCCTCGGCCATGTCGACCTCAGCACCGTTAACCAACCGCGCGCACTCATGGGCCAACTCGCCACCCGCCTGATCATCGACCGACTCGACTCGGGCGCGGCGGCAGGCACCCACCACATCTTGGCCCCCAACTTCATCGCCCGATCAACCACCGCTCCAGCGATCACCGCGCTGGGGCTCTCCTCAGGAGTCCACAACCCGTGACTGCACCAATCGCCACGATCAACCATTGGATCGACGGCGCGCCCAGCGCGCTGGCGTCGACCCGCACCAGCCCGGTGTTCAACCCGGCCACCGGTCACCAAACCGGCCAGGTCCTCTTGGCCGACTTGGCCGACGTCGATGCTGCCGTTGCCAGCGCAGTCGCGGCCTACCCGGGCTGGCGCGACACCTCACTGTCACGGCGGACGTCGATCATGTTTGCCTATCGAGCCCTACTCGACGCCCATCGTCTTGAGCTGGCCGAAATGATCAGCGCCGAGCACGGCAAGGTGCGCGCCGACGCGCTCGGTGAGGTAGCCCGCGGCATCGAGGTCGTCGAGTTCGCCTGCGGTATTGGCGAGATGCTCAAGGGCGACCGCACCGAGAACGTGTCCACCTCAGTCGACGCCTTCACGGTGCGCCAACCCGTTGGAGTCGTTGCCGGCATCACCCCGTTCAACTTCCCGGCCATGGTGCCCATGTGGATGTTCCCGATGGCCATCGCCTGCGGCAACACCTTCGTGCTCAAGCCATCGGAGAAGGACCCATCGGTGTCGCTACGACTCGCGGAGCTCTTCACCCAAGCAGGCCTTCCCGACGGGGTCTTCACCGTGCTGCAAGGCGACGCAGTGGCCGTGAATGGGCTACTCAACCATCCAGACATCAACGGCATCAGCTTCGTGGGCTCCACCCCCATTGCCCGCCATATCCACACCACCGCAGCCGCCAACGGCAAGCGAGTCCAGGCCCTTGGCGGCGCCAAGAACCACATGATCGTGCTGCCCGACGCCGACGTCGACCAGGCTGCTGACGCTGCGGTGAGCGCCGGATATGGATCAGCGGGCGAACGATGCATGGCCATCTCGGTCATTGCTGCTGTTGGCGACGCCGACCCGCTCGTCGCCGCCATTGCCGAACGCATCGACGCCCTCAAAATCGGCCCCGGACTCAGCGAAGAGCCCATGGACATGGGCGCTCTCGTCACTGAGGCCCACCGCGACAAGGTCGCTGGCTATATCGCAGCAGGCATTGCCGAAGGTGCCACCGCGGTGCGCGACGGTCGCGGCCTCACGATTGCTGATCACCCCGACGGCTACTGGCTCGGAGCGACCCTGTTCGACCATGTCACGACCGACATGACGATCTATACCGACGAGATCTTCGGCCCGGTGCTCGTGGTCGTGCGGTGCGAGACCTACGACGAGGCCATCAACCTCATTAACACCAATGCGTTCGGCAACGGCACCGCCATCTTCACCAACGATGGTGGCGCGGCTCGGGCTTTCCAGCGAGATGTTCAAGCCGGCATGGTGGGCATCAATGTGCCGATTCCAGTCCCGATGGCGTTCCACAGCTTCGGCGGTTGGAACGATTCGCTGTTCGGCGACACCCACATTTATGGGCCAGAGGGTGTCAAGTTCTACACCCGCCTCAAGGCGGTCACCGAGCGCTGGCCCGACCCTCACGAAGCGTCGCGCGTCGACCTTGGCTTCCCCACAACCAGCTGATGACAACATCACCGGATCAGATCGACGACGCGTCAGCCAAGCGGGTGCGTGTCGGAATTGTTGGCACCAGCTGGTGGACCGACTCGATGTATTTGCCCGCGTTGGCACACCATGGCGACGGTTCGGTGGTGGCGCTGTGCGGTCGTAACCGCCCCCGCGCCGAAGCACTAGCCGAGCGCTGGGGTGTCCCCCACGTCTTTACCGAGTGGCGCCAGATGCTCGAGTCGGGCCTCATCGATGCCGTCATTGTGGCCGCGACCAACGACCTGCACTACCCGGTCTCGATGGCAGCGATCGAGGCTGGCATGGCGGTCTTGTGCGAAAAACCGCTAGCGATCGATGTCGCTGAGGCTGACGCCATGGCGTCAGCGGCGGCGTCGAGTGGGGTCGTGACGATGACCCCGTTCACCTATCGCTGGATGCCGACCTTTTCTACCTCCAAGGCCGCTCTCGACGCCCAGATGGTGGGTCGGCCCTATCACTTCACCATGCGATATCTCGGCCAGTACGGGCGCGATCTGTCGCCGGTCTGGCGATTTGACCCTGACCAGCCAGGCGCGGGAGTCATCGCCGACCTCGGCTCGCACGTGCTGTATCTCGCCGAATGGCTGAACGGACCCATCACCGAACTCGGAGCCGTGGTCGCCACCCACCGCGATCCGGATCGGGGTTCGTTTGCCGCCGAGGACACTGCCTATCTCACCTGCCGGTTCGCCAACGGGTCGATTGGTGTCCTTCAAGCCTGCGCCATGGCCTGGGCCGGGACCTCGATGGGTCAGACCCACCATCTCGATATCCATGGATCGAGCGGGCGGCTCACGGCCTACAACGACTGGGACACCGTGCAACGTGTGCGCTTCGTTGCAGATGGAGCCGCGGACCCAGGTGTCGAACTCCCTCTGACTGACGAGGCTGGACGCCCCCTCGATTCGTCCGTGCGCCTCGATTCGGTTCACAACACCTATCGAGACATCTTTCGGTCCACCGATGCCATGACTCGAGCGTGGGTGACCTCAATCGCAGCGGGCACGCACTGCCGACCCGACTTCGCCGATGGCGCCCGGGTCCAGCATCTGATCGATGCCGCGCTGCGTAGCGTGGGCAAAGCCGGACAAATGATCACTGTCTGACAAATGATCACTGTCTCGGCGGCTGAGCTGGCATCCTGAGTCGGCTCGGTGCCGGCCCTCGGCGCCCGATCTCTTGAGGGTCCATGTTTCCCCGTCGGGTTCAACCGATCTGGCAGCTCGAGTTCCGTGGATCGCCGTCGCTCGTACGACTCGCGTTTCTCGAGCAATGCTCACGGTCGATCATTTCGACGGTTGTCCCCTTAGCCGCGCTCGAAGCACTCGGCAACAAGGGCTCGATGTCGTGGGCCTATGCGGCAGGAGCGGTACTCGCCATCACCGTCACGTTGAGCTTGAGTGTTGCCGAACGCCTCGTAATGCGAAAGTGGATCACCACCGCCGGCTTCACGTTCTTCTTGACCGCACTGGCAATCTTCGTGGTTGCCGACGGCCCCATCTTTGCCCTCGGCATTGGACTTCTGGCGTCGGCTACGTCGATCTTTACCGTGACGTTGAGCCTCTACATCATGGAGTCGATCACCTCTGACGAGCTCAGCGTTGCTGAGTCATCGCGCATGTTGTGGGCAGGAGTGGCCTGGCTCGTTGGCCCTGCGGGCGGCATCTGGCTCCACGATCATGTCGACATCAACGCCCCGTTTATTGTGTCGGCGCTGCTGGCGCTCGGTGCCCTCGGATACTTCTGGGCGATTCGGCTGGGAGGCAATCCGGTCATCAGCGCGCCGACCGGTCGACCCGGCAGCCCCATTCATCACATCTTGCGCTTCTTTGGCCAACCAGCGATGCGTATCGCATACGCAATCACCCTCGTGCGGGCCATGTTTTGGGTGGCCATCTTCGTCTACGGCTCGATCTATATCGTCGAGTCCGGACTCCCCCGCTGGGTCGGTGGCGTGTTCTTGTCATCGATGGCGGGCCTGTTGTTCTTGGCCAAGGGTGTGGCCCGGCTGGCCCGCCTGTGGGGCACCCGCTCCATCATCCGGATCGCGTTTGGTTTGGTTGCCATCTCGATGCTCTCGCTGGCCCTCATCGGTCAACCCCGCCCGATCGGGCTGATTGCCTGGGCTGTCGGCGCGGTTGGAGCATCGGCGCTCGACGTGTTGGGAAACATCCCCTTCATGCGCTCGGTGGGTACCGAGGATCGATCCGCGATGACGTCGGTATTTTCGACCTGGCGCGACCTGTCAGCCTTGGTGGCGCCACTGATCGCAGCCCTCGTGTTGGCCGTGGCACCGTTCTGGGTGTTCTTCGCCATCTTGGCCGCGCTGTCAGCAGCGACCGCGAACTACGCCCGCGGGCTCGCGGCCGACCTGTAGATCAGCCGGTGTTGCGCAGGCCCGCCGCGACACCATTCACGCTGAGCAGCAGTGCTCGTTCGATACGGCGAGCCGCGTCGCCTGTTGGCTGAGGCTCGGCTCGTCGACGATCGAGCAGGTGTAGCTGCAGCATGTTCAGAGGAGCCAGGTAGGCGTCGCGCACCAGCAAGGTTCGCCTCAGGACAGGCAGGTCGTCGAGCAGTTCGCGGCCGGTGACCTCCCTGAGCATCTCGAGGGTTCGGGCGTGCTCGTCGGTCACCACGTCAAACATGTGTCGGTGCTCGGACGGCACGAGCCGCTCGACATAGCGGCGGGCGATCGCCAGATCGGTCTTCACCAACGTCATTTCGACATTTGACAAGAAGGTGGCAAAGAACGGCCAACTGCGGTGCATGTGCTGCATCTCGGCCAAGTTGCCGGCCTTGATCGCGGCCTCAAGTCCGCTACCGACACCGAACCATCCAGGGATGATCTGGCGCGATTGGGTCCACCCGAACACCCAGGGGATCGCCCGAAGGTCGTCGATCCCTGCGGTCTGACCCTTGCGGCGCGAGGGGCGCGACCCGATGTTCATCGAGCCCAACTCCTCGACCGGGGTCGACGCTAGGAAGTACGGCACCAGACCGTCAGCTTCGATGAACGACCGATACGCGCCATACGCGGCCGACGACACGTCTTCCATCACCCCCGACCAACGATCGCGAAGTTCGTCGCCGATACGCGACTCGCGATGACCAAGCGACGCCTCAAGCACCGCCGACACGGCCAGATCGAGGTTTCGTTGTGCGAGCTGGGGTTGGCCGTACTTGTCGGCAATGACCTCGCCCTGTTCGGTCGTTTTCACCTTGCCGTCGAGCACACCGGACGGTTGCGACAGGATCGACGCCGCCGTTGGGCCGCCACCGCGACCGATCGTGCCGCCGCGACCGTGGAACACGGTGACCGAAACACCATGGGCGGCCGATACATCTCGAAGGACACGCAGCGCCTTGTGGATCTCCCACTGGGACGTGGCGATGCCGCCGTCCTTGTTCGAGTCGGAGTATCCGACCATCACCTCTTGCTCGTTACCCCTCAGACGAACGAGTTCTCGATAGGGAGTACACGAAAACATCGCATCGAGGGTCTCGCCGATGGAACGAAGGTCGTCGATGGTTTCAAACAAGGGAACAAACCCGATGCGGGCCACACCGCGAGGCACATCGATCAAGCCGGCCTCACGAGCAAGCACTGCTGGGGCCAGCACGTCGTCGAGGCCGCGAGTCATCGAGATGATGTAGCTCTCGATGACTTGGTCGCCAAAGGTGTCCATCAAATCTCTGATGGTGTGCATCAGGCCCAACGGGCCGTCGCTGCGCACCGCTGGTCCGGGCGGGCTCAGTGGTCGACGGCCGGCCAACTCTGAAGCCAACAACTCGCCGCGAGCCGATGGCTCCTCGGGGTACACGATGCCCACATCGCCGACGAGGGCTTCCATGGCCACATGGTGTTCGTCGGCGTGTTGGCGGATGTCCAAGGTCGCCAAATGAAACCCGATGATGTTGACGAGGCGTCGGACCCGGCTCACTCGACCATCGGCAATGTGCTGGCCCCGGTTGGCCCTCAGCGACGCTTCGAGCACCGCGAGATCGGCGTCGAGTTCGGCCGGTGATTGGTAGCGCCGACGCGAGTTTGGCTCGTCTCTGGTGAGCTCGAGGCGCCGGTGCATCACGGTGACCAACATTCGGTAGGGCTCGCCGCTGGTGACCTCAGAAAAGTCGGCAAAAACATCTCCAAAGCGACGCGAGTACTCCTCGATGCGAGCCATCAGCTCGTCAGAAGCGGGGCGGATTCGCTGGGCGGTCGACACATCGGCGCTGAGCGCCTCGGTTTCGGCGATGAGCACTCGCAGGGCCCGGGCCCGATGCATCTCAACAACCCGCTTGGTGGTGTCGGGAGTGACGAATGGGTTGCCATCTCGGTCGCCGCCCACCCAGCTCCCAAAGCGCACGAATGGTTGGGTCACATCGAGGTCGACGCCGTGTTCGTTCATTACCGCGGCCACGTCGTCGAGGAACTCGGGCAAGCCCTCGGCCATGAGCTGCTCGACGTAGTACAAGATGCTTCGCGCCTCGTCGAACGGTGTGGGTTTTGAGGTGCGGATCTCATCGGTTTGCCACAACGACTCGATGATCTCGTCGATGCGGCGGTCGATGCGGCTTTCTTCGAGCGATGTTGCGCCCCCTCTGCGCTCGAGCAGGACCCTGAGCTCGAAACGCTTGTCGAGCACCGAACGACGACTCGCTTCGGTGGGGTGGGCAGTGAACACCGGGCGAATGTCAGCTCGGCCGAGCAGCTCGCCAATGGCTTGGGCCGACACTCCCGCAGTCGTGAGGCGATCGACGACGTCGGCGAAACGTCCCTTGTCCAGGGTGCGTTCTTGCAACCCGGGAACCCGGTGCACGAGCTCGGCCACATTCGCGAGGTGGAAGTACATCGTGAAGGCCCGCACCAACAAGATCGCTTCGATGTCGCCAACTTCGGACAGGCGGGCCTCAAGGTCGGTTTCGGTGACATCGCCAACCCGATCACGGACATCCCTGGCCACCTCACGAACCTGTTCGACCAGGTCGAGGAAACCCTCGCCTTCCTGGCGTGACAGCGCTGCGCCGAGCTGGCGCCCGAGGCGGCCAATATCGTCGCGCAGGGCGCTGTCTGTTGTGTTCGACGGGGTGTGCATATGGTGAGATTCCTCCGCTGGCTCTCGTCAAGCCAAGCAGGCAGCCTACGATGACCACACCAGACCTAGGAGGGAAATTCATGCGCATTCACGTGAACTTCGATTTGTGCGAAAGCAATGCCATCTGTATGGAAGCAGCTCCCGATATTTTCGAAGTTCGGGACGACGATTTCCTCTACATCTTGAACGAAACCCCTGGCGAAGATGCCCGCGAGCGGGTCATGGCGGCCGTCAATCGTTGCCCACGGGCCGCGATCACTGTCGAGGACTGAGCCCCAGACCCAGTGCCTCCGTCATCTGTCACCATTGTCGGCGCCTCGCTGGCTGGCCTGCGGGGCGCCGAAGCGCTGCGACGAGCCGACTATGCGGGCCCCATCACCATCATCGGCGACGAAGTCCACCTGCCATATGACCGGCCCCCACTGTCGAAGAAGGTGCTGTCGGGTGTCTGGGACCTCGACAAGCCCAGCCTTGTCACCGCCGAACGACTCGCCGAACTTGACATCGCGATCGAAACCGGGGTCCAGGCAACAGGCTTCGATCTGGCCACGCGGGTCCTGACCACATCGCAGGGCAGCCCTGGCTCACAACGCAGCCGGACGGTCGATGCCTTGCTGATTGCCACGGGAGCGTCGCCGCGATGGATACCCGGCACCAAGGGTGTCGGCGGTGTCCATGTCGTGCGATCACTCGACGACGCTGCGGGCCTGCGCTCCCAACTCGCTCACAATCCGGGACTCGTCGTTGTCGTCGGCGCCGGGTTCATCGGCGCCGAGGTCGCGGCAACAGCGCGAACAATGGGTCACGACGTCACCCTGGTCGAGACCGCCGAACGACCGCTCCAGCGGGTCCTGAACCCCCAGCTGGGCGACATCATTGCTGCCATCCACACCGACAACGGTGTCGACGTTCGGTGTGGGGTTGGCGTGGACCACCTCGTCACCGCCGACAACCACGTCACCGGGGTGGTGTTGTCAGACGGAACCACGCTCGACACCACTTGCGTGGTCGTCGGGATCGGTGTGGTGCCCAACACCGAGTGGTTAGCAGGGTCAGGCCTCACCGTCGACAACGGTGTGGTGTGCGACCACACCACCTTGGCTGCGCCGGGTGTCACTGTTGCAGGCGATGTCGCTCGGTGGCCCAGCACACGTCTCGGTGGCGAGCTCATCCGGGTCGAGCAATGGGACAACGCAGTCGCGATGGGCCCACATGCGGCGCTGCGACTGCTCGTCGAGGACCCATCTGACGCCGAGACCTTCGACCCGGTCCCGTGGTTTTGGTCCGATCAATACGATCGAAAGATCCAGCTCGCGGGCCGGGCTGGTCCGAACGACGAACTACAGGTCGTCGAAGGCTCCATCGAGGAGCGCCGCTTTGTGGCCCTGCTCGGTCGCGATGGCGAACTCACCGGGGTGTTCGGTATGAACCGGCCCCGCCATGTCATGCAGTACAAGGCGCTTCTCGACCAGGGCGCGACCTTCGCCGATGCGGCCGCGACCACGTTCTAGGCCCCCTGTTCTACAGTCGCTGCCGTGACCCACACGTTGAGCCGTCGGCGCTTTCTCCAGCTGACCGCAGCAACGGGCGCAGCCACGGTGCTCGACGCCAGCGCTCTGTTCCCCGGTGGCTCCATACCAGCCGGAGCCCAAACCACGACGGCGGGTTTTGTCCGTTCGGCAACCGGGGCTCGAGTGGTCGATGTTGTCTATCGGCCAGATGAGCTCGGCTACTGGGTCTTGTCGAGTGACGGGGCCGTGTTCGGCATCGATGCTCCCGACTTTGGCGGCGCCACCGACCTGGCCAGCAATGACTCAGCGGTTGCCCTTGCGGCCACCCCAAACGCCGCTGGGTACTGGATCTTCACCGCCAACGGCCGGGTGATCCCTCGCGGGGCAGCCCAGTCGTTGGGCGATGTCTCGAAGCTCAACCTTGCAGGCCCGATCGTCGATGCCGCCGCGCTCGCCGACGGCTCGGGCTACTACCTCCTTGGGGCCGACGGAGGCATCTTTTCGTTCGGCAACGCTCGGTTTTGGGGATCGGTGCCCCAAGTCCTTCCGGGCGTCACCCTCGCCGGTCCCGTCGTCGGACTCGTTCCCGATGGAACAACCGGATACTGGCTCGTGGCATCCGACGGCGGGTTATTCAGCTTCGGCAGCGCTGCGTTTCGAGGCTCGATACCCCAGGTACTCGGATCGACCCCGCTTGCTCAGCCCATCATTGGCGCATTGGCTTCGGGCAACGCCTATTTGATGGTTGGGGCCGACGGAGGCATGTTCTCATTCGGGACCACCCAGTTTCATGGCTCGCTTCCGGGCCTCGGGGTGTCGTCGCAACGCACAACTTCGAGTGCTGCGGTCACCTCTGACCGCGCCGGATACATGATCGCTGATGAGACGGGTCGCCACTACGGGTTCGGGTCGGCCTCCTATGCGCCCGTCAACGCCGACTCGAGCGGACCTCGCGTCCGCAGCACCCATGTGTTCAACCGCAACTGGTACGACGATCGTCCCTACCGCTGGGCGTCAGATGCACCAATCCATTTCGTCATCAACAACAATCTCGGTCCTGTAAGCGGAGTTGCCGCGATCCGCCAGGCCGTTGACGACATCGCCGAGGCGACTGGACTGAACTTTGTGTACGACGGCACCACAACGGAGTTCGTCGACCATCTGTTAGTTGGCAACACCGTCCGCATCGAAGACCGCGCCGCTTATCAACCCGACGCATACGGCGAGCGCTGGGCACCGGTGTGGATCGGAGCCCGACAGGGTTTCGCCAACAGCAGCATCGTGGGTACGGCCCTGGCCTATGCCCATGCCGATCTCAGGGCAACCGAGACCAAACGTCTCACCATCGACGGCCAAACCGGCGACTTCCTCGTCGGCGAGCCGACCTATGTGACGGGGGTTGTTGCCTACAACTGGGGCGGCGGCAGCCCACTGAAACAATCAGAGATCGGCGCGGTCGTCCGCCACGAGCTTGGGCACCTCGTCGGGCTCGACCACTGTCTTGAGCGCGACCAGTTGATGTATGCATCGCTCACCAACCAATCCTCGTTTGGCGTGGGCGACAACCTCGGGCTGCACCTGTTGGGCGTATCGACGAACCATCCCACCGCGCCTGGACCATCCGTTGGTCTCCATCTCGACGCCATGACCGCGTTCGACGGCGGGCCGAGCAGCCATGTTCCGATCGGTGGCGGCTGCGCGTTTGGTTAATCGGCGTCGATCCACCACCGCTCGGCATTCCACGCCGGGGTGATCGACCACCCATTGGCCTCGACACCATGAAGGCCGTGAGCCCACGCGACTGCCATGACCGGCCTCCACCAGGGGTCGACGACACCTTGGGCGTCAAGAACAGAAACCGGCGCGGCCGCTCCCCCATCGGCCAGGCGCATGGCCACCTCATCGGTCGACGCGAACCGACACGTCCAGCACGGCCCACCGGGCCCGTCGTAGTGCAATCCGAGATAGGCCGCAGCTTCGGCCCCCCAGACCTCAGCGTCAGCCGAGGCTGCTTCTCGTAGCTCCGGCACTACTCCCCCGGCGGCGCGAATCGGCAACAGAATGGCTCGATGAGCCACACCTGACAGCGGCAGATCGTTCGGTGACACCAACGAGATCGCCTCGGCCAACCGGCTCAGAGGTGGAGGTTCGAACAGCTCATCGGGAACCGAGTCGGCGCTCGGGTAGGAGCTCAGGTCGTCAAGACGAGCGACTTCTCCTTTCAACAGAGCACTCGTGAGCAAACCAACATCGGCGCCATGAGCAATCAGTACGCGGTTGCGCAGCGCGACCTGGACCGGGTCAATCGTCAGCCCGAACCACCATCCATCACCGGCAGCAGCATCGAAGCGTTCGGCCGCGATTGCCCCGAGCGTCGGCAGCCGCCCGGTGTCGGGCATCGGGGCAATGACATCAACCTCGCCGTTCGCGAACAACTCCATCTGCACCTGTTGATCCGGCACCACCACCAGTCGTAGCTCGTCGAGGTAGGGACCAGTTCCCCACCATGCCTCGTTCGGCACGAGGACCGTTTCGAGCCCCGGCGTCAGCGACGAGATGGCGAACGGTCCGCCATACACGCCAGCGTCGGCGGGCGTGATCGCGGCGTCGCCGGACCACAACCGGCGCCAGTTCACCACTGGTTGGTTGAAGGTGACCGTGATCATGCCCTCGTTGTCGGTGTCGACACCCACAACGAAGGTGGCATCAGCGCTGCGCTGCAGGTCCGAGGCGGTGATGGGTGTGCCGTTCGACCACGAAGCGTTGGACCGAAGCCGAAACATCGCTGACCGAAACTCGGGGCCGTCGACGTCGGAGCCTGGTTCGACGACACCCGGCAGCCATGCGCCGTCGGGAGCGGCCTCAAACAACTGGGGATACACCAGCGACCGGACTGCGGCGCCCGACAGCGTGTCGAGGGCCGGGTCCGGCTCGGACCACACGGCCATCCGCACCACACCGCCTCGGGGCGGCTCGGGCGCTCCCTCGGTTGGGGCGCCCGTAGGCGGCTGCCCTAGGCCTGGTTCGGACCCCGCAGCGTCGGCTGTCGTGGCTTCGACACGAGGAAACGAGATGTCGGCCGGGTCAACCGGATCGCTCGACGAGCACGCAGCAGCCAACAGTGCGATAGCTATCACAACGGGGCCACCGCGGGCGGTGGGCATGGGGCGCTATGCCAGCAACAGGCCGAGGCTCACCGTGGTAAAGGCAAACGTGGTGGCCGCAATGATGGTGATCCGGTTCAGGTTCTTCTCAGCGACCGTTGAGCCAGCCGCGGTCGAGCTCGCACCACCGCCGAACATGTCGGACACGCCGCCGCCCTTACCTGAGTGCAACAGCACGAGGCCAACCATGGTGAACGACGCAATGACGTGCAGGGTGCCAATGATCCAAGTGAGCATGAGAACGGTCCTTGAGGTGCAGACGCGTCGGCGTCGGTGCAATCAGGCCGTAACGGTAGCAGCCCGCGGCAGCTCCGCCTCGCTGGCGGTGTGCCCTCCGTGGGATACGCTCTCGCTACGTTGGCCGACCCAGACGGAAGAAGTACGCCTTGAATTCCGAACCTGCTGTGCTCGAGGTCTCTGATCTCGCTACTGAGTTCCACACTCCTGACGGGATCGTCTACGCGGTAAACGGCGTGTCGTTCTCGCTGAAGCCTGGCGAGTTCCTCGCCGTCGTGGGCGAGAGCGGCTCCGGCAAGAGCGTCACGATGATGTCGCTGCTGCGGCTGATCCCGATGCCTCCGGGCGAGATCGTGGGCGGCACCGCAATGTTCGAAGGCCAAGACCTGTTGTCGATCGACGAGAGCCTTCTACGAACCGTGCGCGGCGGCAAGATCGGCTTTATCTTCCAAGACCCGATGACATCGCTCAACCCGGTGCTCAACATCGGCCGCCAAATCGCTGAGTCGGTCCGGCTTCACACCGACCTCAACAAAAAGCAGGCGTTGGACCGGGCTGAAGAACTCCTAACCCTGGTCGGGATTCCCGACGCCAAGCAACGCCTCAAGTCCTACCCCCATGAGCTGTCCGGCGGCATGCGACAACGGGTCATGATCGCCATTGCTTTGGCGTGTTCGCCCAAGCTGATCATCGCCGATGAGCCCACCACCGCTCTCGACGTCACCGTGCAAGCCCAGATCATTGACATTGTCAGGGGCCTGCGGGAAGAGATGAACACGGCTCTGATCTGGATCACCCACGACCTCGGTGTCGTAGCCGGAATCGCCGACCGGGTGCTCGTCATGTACGGCGGCCGCATCGTCGAAGACGCCAACGTGCGCGACCTCTACGCCAGACCTCAGCACCCCTACACCCAGGGCCTATTGCAGTCGCTTCCGAGGCTCGACCAAAAGGGTCAGGAGCTCCTCAGCATCCCTGGACAACCACCAAGCATGAAGACCGAACCGACAGCGTGTTCGTTCGCTCCTCGTTGTCCCCATGCCTTTGACCGCTGCCACACCGAAGTACCAGTGCTCGACGAGGTTGGCTCCGAACACAAGGTGGCCTGCTGGTGGGACACCACTGCCATGGCTCCCCGCTACGACGTGAACGTAAGGATCTCCTGATGACCGACGTACAGACTCCGAGCACCGGTGTGACCGATGCGAACTCAACGGCGAGCGACGCGACAGCGCCTCTGTTGTCGGTTCGGGGCCTCAAAAAGCATTTCCCGATTGTAAAAGGATTGTTTCGGCGGCAAGTCGGGGCGGTCCGCGCGGTCGACGGGATCAACTTCGATTTGTACCGCGGCGAGACCCTCGGGTTGGTCGGCGAGAGCGGCTCGGGCAAGTCCACTGCGGGTCGTGCGGTGCTGAGGCTCGAGAACATCACTGAGGGTTCCGTGCTGTTCAACGGCACCGACATCACCAACATGTCGCAGAGCCATGTGCGCAAGCTGCGACCAAAGATGCAGATGGTGTTCCAGAACCCGCACGCATCGCTGAACCCTCGCATGACCGTCGCATCGATCATCGGCGAGCCGCTCAGCGAGCACTCGTCGATGAGCCGCTCAGATCGCGAACGGCGCATCGACGAGCTGCTCGTCATGGTCGGCCTCGACCCCTCGCATGCCGATCGCTACCCACATGAGTTCTCTGGAGGGCAGCGCCAGCGCATCGGAATCGCCCGTTCTATAGCGCTGAACCCAGACTTCATCGTGTGCGACGAACCCATCGCCGCGCTCGACGTCTCGATCCAAGCCCAGGTCGTCAATCTGCTCAAGCGACTCCAAGAGGAGCTGTCACTGAGCTACCTGTTCATCTCTCACGACATGAGCATGGTGCGTCACATCGCCGACCGCGTCGCTGTCATGTACCTCGGCCGCATCGTCGAGTTGGCCGACTGCGACGTGCTCTATGAGCAGCCCCTGCACCCCTACACGCGAGCGCTCCACTCGGCCGTGCCCGTCCCCGACCCAACGTCAGAAACGGGACGCGATCGGGTCATTCTGCAGGGCGACATTCCGAGCCCGGCGAACCCTCCTGGGGGTTGCCCATTCCACACTCGCTGCCCGGTTGCCCAGGAGCGCTGCTCGACCGATGTACCCGAGTGGAACGAGGTCGAACCGGGCCATTGGGTAGCTTGTCACTTCGCGGGCGAGCCGGGGTGGTAGGTTCCCGCCGCGGATGTTGGCCAAGCGCCGAGGTTCGCTCAGCACCTAGAATGTTGATGACCGTCCGGCACTGAGCCGGCATGGAGGGATCATATGAAACTCACGAAACTGTTAGCTCTGCTACTTGCGTTGGCCATGGTGGCCGCCGCTTGTGGCGATTCAGATGGGGACGACGGCGACGCCGCAGCCACCACTGAAGCAACGACCGAGGAAACCACCGCTACGACGGCGGCCGAAGGCGAAGAGCCTGCTAGCACCACCGCAGCCGAACCCATGGAATCCATGGCGGGCACCGGTGGCGAGCTGGTGTTCTTGCAGTGGCAGGCACCTTCGCAGGCCAACGCTTACCTCTCGACCGGCACCAAGGACCTGCTTCCAGGCTCCCTCGTGCTCGAGCCACTTGCTGAAATCGCACCCGACGGCTCCTTGGTTCCAGCACTTGCTGCTGAGATCCCATCGGCCGAAAACGGCGGCTTGGCAGAAGACGGCATGTCGATCACCTGGACCCTACAAGAAGGCATTGTCTGGTCTGACGGAACCCCGTTGACCGCCGACGACGTCGTCTTCACCTGGGAGTACTGCACCAACGAACTCACCGGTTGCACCGCTGACTCGTTCACCGTGGTCACCAGCGTCGAGGCCCTGAGCGACACCGAAGTTCGCATCAACTTCGAGGCACCTCAGGCCTACCCATTCAGCTCCTTCGTTAGCTACCTCTCCCCGATCCTTCAGCGTGCCCAGTTCGCTGACTGTGTCGGCGACGCGGCCGCTGGTTGCTCGGAGCAGAACCTTGCCCCGATCGGCACCGGCCCGTACATGGTGACCGAGTTCCGCCCAGAAGACGTTGCGACGTTCGCCTACAACCCTCTGTACCGCAAGGCCGCTGAGGGCAAGCCGTTCTTCGGCACCGTTGTCATCCAGGGTGGCGGCGACGCTGAGTCTGCTGCTCGTTCGGTTCTCGAAATCGGCGAAGCTGACTACGCATGGAACCTTCAGGTTGCACCTGAGATCCTTCAGCCAATGGCAGCTGCCGGCAACGGCGAGGTGGTGGTGTCTTTCACCGCCAACGTTGAGCACCTCAACATGAACCAGACTGGCTTGGACAGCGATCCTCCGTCGGAGTACGCGGGCGGCACCAACCCGAACCCGTTCTTCTTCAACGATCCTGAGCTGGTGAAGGCCCTGTCGATTGCTATCAACCGCGACGAACTTGTTGCTGTTGGTTACGGTCCAAACGGCTCCCCCACCTGCAACATCTGGCCAGTGGGCGCTGAAAACTCCACCAACGGAGACGTGTGCTTGACCCAGGACATCGACGGCGCCAACGCCATCCTTGATGGTCTCGGCTACCTCGACACCGATGGTGACGGCATCCGTGAAAAGAACGGTCTCCCACTCAGCTGGGACCTCGTGACCTCCACCAATGCTGTTCGTCAGTCGAACCAGGCGCTCATTGAGAGCTACTGGACCCAGATTGGCGTTGACGTCAACATGCGCAACGAAGATGCCTCGTTGTTCTTCGACGGTTCTGGCTCCAGCCAGGTCGACATCTGGAAGTTCTACACCGACATCGAGATGTTCACCAACGGTGCTTCGAACCCCGACGCTCAGGGCTACCTGTCCGGTTACTTGACCGAGCAGATCCCAGAGTCGACCAACAACTATGCCGGCGGCAACATCCCACGTCTTGCTTCTGAAGAGTACGACACCACTTGGGAAACCTTGTCGCAGACTCCGCTGGGTGACCCAGCTCGTACCGAGCTGATCATCCGCCTCAACGACATCGTGTCGTTCGAAAGCGGCGCACTCATCCCACTCATCCATCGTGGAAACGTCTCCGGTATCGCTTCTGATATCGAAGGCTTCGGCGACGCCAATGGCTGGGACAGCGAGTACTGGAACATTGAGGACTGGACCCGCGCCAGCTGATTTTCAGCTGACGTAGCACTGCAGTTCAGGGTGTGCCACCCGGTAAACCGGGTGGCACACCTGTTTCACCAAGAAAAACCCGAGGGATACGGATTCATACATGGCCAGATTCGTGATCAGAAGAGCGTTCTTCGCAATCCCAACGCTGATCGCTATCAGCTTGATCATCTTCTTGATCCTCGACCTGGCGCCGGGCGATCCAACCGGCAACCTGCCGCTGACGATCCCCGCAGAAATCCGCGAACAGATTCGCGAAAATCTTGGGGTCAACGACCCCTTGCTCATCAAGTGGCTGAATTGGAACGAGCTGATGTTCGTCAACGAGCCACTCGAAGCTCTCCACGACACGACCGGCATCTGTATTGGTGAATGCGACGGCACGAGAGCCCGCATCATCTCCTGGTCGTCTCGCTCGCCAGCGATGGACATCATCTACCAGCGCCTCCCCCAGACCCTGTGGGTGATTGGCTTGGCTTTCGTCTTCGGCACGATCATCGCCATCCCGATTGGCATCTACTCGGCCTACAAGCAGTATTCGGCCTTCGATAACATCGGCACGATTGTCACCATGATCGGCTACTCGGTGCCCACCTTCTTCACCGGCTTGCTCGCCATCGTCATCTTCTCAAGCAAGCTGGGCTGGTTCCCGTCGTTCTATGACTCGACTCACGACGTCCAATTCACGTCATGGTCGTCAATATGGATACAGATCAAACAGCTCATCATGCCGGTGACCGTGCTGACCTTGTTCAACACGGCCGCTCTCAGTCGTTTCACCCGGTCGTCGGTGCTCGACAACCTCAACTCGGACTTCGTCAGGACCGCTCGATCGAAGGGTGTTGGCGAACGCCGAGTGGTGCTGTTGCACGTCATGCGTAACAGCCTGATCCCGGTCGTGACCCTGATCACCTTGTCGATTCCGGGCATCTTCGGCGGTGCCATCATCACCGAACAGATCTTCCGGGTGAATGGTCTCGGCGCCCTACTGATTACTGCGATCGGTCAGGGCGATGTGCCCATGGTGCAGACCCTGACCTTCATCTTTGCGGTGCTGATTGTTGTGTTCAACCTGGTCAATGACGTCTTGATTGGCTTCCTTGATCCCCGAATCCGTTACGAATGAGGTCTGAGGTATGACTGTCACCGGAAACGAAGACCTCGACGTAGCACCGGTCGCCGACGTAGCGATCGTGGGCGACCTCGGAAAGCACCGCACCCTTCGCTCCGACGTCTGGCGCCAGTTTCGGCGCCACAAGGGCGCCGTACTCGGCCTGATCATTTTGACGATCATTGTGTTCGCCTGTTTCATCGGCCCGATCATCTATGGCGTCGACCCCAAGGCCATCGATGTTCCCAACGCCAACCAGGGTGCCTCGTGGAACCACCCGATGGGCACCGACAACTTGGGCCGAGACGTTATGGCTCGCGTCCTCGTCGGAGGCCGGGTGTCGCTGTCGGTCGGCTTTGCGGCCATGTTCGTCGGGCTCATCGTTGGCACCGCAGTTGGCACTCTCGCTGGTTTCTTCCGCTGGCTCGATGGGCCGCTGATGCGTCTCACTGACCTGTTCTTGGCCTTGCCGCTGCTGCCCTTGCTGCTCGTGGTGGTCATCTTCTTCCGAGACCCACTCACCGAACGCTTTGGCGAGAGCATGGGAATCTTCATGCTCGTGGTGCTCATTATTGGCCTCACCAGTTGGATGCAGACCGCCCGCGTGGTTCGAAGCGACGTGTTGTCGATCAAAGAAGAAGAGTTCGTCCTCGCGGCGCGCTCCATTGGCACCAAGTCACGCCGCATCGTGCTGCGCCACATCTTGCCTAACGTCATGAGCCCAGTCATCGTGGCTGCATCGCTTGGCGTGGCTGGCGCCATCTTGACCGAGTCGGCGTTGTCGTTCCTCGGTATTGGTTTCCCGGCCGACTTCCCCACCTGGGGTCGGTTGCTGTTCGACGGCAAGGACTACCTCCAGATCAACGCCTCTCGCGTCATCTGGCCCGGCGTGATGTTGTCGCTGACCATGATGAGCGTGAACTTCATCGGCGACGGTCTGCGCGACGCGCTCGACCCCAAGCTGCGCAGCAAGGGCTAGAACCGGTACGCGGTCAGCCTCGTCGCCGGGACGAATCCCAGGTTGACGGCCAGCGTTGCCGACCCAATATTGTCATCGTTGCGCCGATACAGCGGCTCCACGCCGTCATCGAGCATCAGCTCGCACAGGGCCGCCACCGCGGCCATACCCACGCCGCTTCGCCTCAACAGTGGTAACACGGCGACCCCGATGTCGCCATAGCCCGTGAAGCGTTCCCATGGGCGGGCGCCTGCGTAGGCCACGGTCTGGCCGCTATGGTCGACGAACACGCACGCATGAACGTCTCGATGGGCTTCCTCGAGTTCTGCGCTGTCCGCATCGTCGGCGCTCAGTACCGAGGTGAGCTGTTCGAGGTGCGCAGCGGCGGCCGTTCCATGACGCAAAACGACCAGATCGAGCCCATCGGGTGTTGGAAGCTGCCGAAGCTCGTCAGGTCCGCGAGCCAACATGACAGCCGAGCCGAGCAGTTCGGCGCCAGCCTCACCGGCTTGGGCTGACCACGAGTCGAGGTTCGCGGTGAGCGACGCGGCCACCTCCACGACCTTGGCCTCCACCGCCGGGTCGCACGCAATCGCAAGGTGAGCGCCGCAGGCGTAGGCCGACGCAACTGATGTTCCCGCCCGGTCAGGCTGGGGACACACCGACACTCCGGCCACATCTCTCAGTGCAGGGTCGAGCCCGAACGACCCCATGGTGAGGGCGAGGAAACGGCTTGCCGCGTCAGGCATCACGAGCCTCCTCGCGGTTTCGGGTGTTGCCAATCCACGCCGCGTGGAGCTGGCCATAGACACCTCCGGCGTTCACCAGCTCGTCGTGGGTGCCGACCTCGACGATTCGACCCTGGTCGCATACCACCACGACGTCGGCGGCTTCGGCAGTAGCCAACCGGTGGGCGATCGACACCACCGTGCGCCCCTGCGACAACCGCCCAATGGCTTTCGTCAATGCTTGATCTGTGGCGGGGTCGACCGCGGAGGTTGCCTCGTCGAGAATGAGGAGGCCCGGGTCGGCCAAGGCGGCGCGAATCAATGCCGCCAACTGGCGTTCGCCAACGCTGAGGTTCGACCCGCGGCTCCCAACTTCGGTGTCCAGGCCCGCGGGCAACGACGCAACCCAGTCCTGCATGTCGAGTTGGGCTACCGCCTCGGCAATGTCGGCGTCGCTTGCGCCGGGTCGCCCCATCCCGATGTTGTCGCGCAGCGTGGTCGCGAACAAGAACCCGTCTTGGGGAACCATCCGAACCGATGCGAGCCGCGACACCGACGCCACCTGTGGCAGCGCAACACCTCCCAGACGGATAACACCAGATGTCGGGTCAGCCAAACGACACATCAGCTTTGCCAGCGTGGTCTTGCCCGAACCGGTCTGACCAACAATGGCAACATTGGCGCCCGCATCGATATGAAGGGTCACGTCGTCGAGAACCAGGCCACCAGTTCGGTAGCTGAAGCTCACGCCGTCGACGTCAACCGACAATGGGCCACGCTGGAGAACCCGGCCCGGATCGGGCTCGGTGACATCGACTTCCATATCGAGCAGCTCGAGCACCTTGCCCCAGCCGGCGATGGCTTCCTGGGTTTCGTCGGTCGACTCGGCCAGCTCGCCAATCGGTGTGTTCAAGATCGTGACCAGGAACAAGATGGCGACCAAGGCTCCACTCGTGAGCCCCAACGCCTCGCGCTGCCACACCCCAATCGCGAACACGGCCGCAATCGACACCGAACCAAACAGGTCGCCGACACCATAGACCGCGGCGTTGTAGCGGTTGCGCCGCAAGCCGGCGCGGTAGCGACGTAGAGCCGCGCTCCGCACTCGATCATCGGCCCGATCGGCCACGCCGTAGGCCCGAATCGTGGCCGCGCCGGTGATGAGTTCGTTGGCCTCGCCCAACAGGTTGGCCACCGAGTTTCGCAGTTCGGCATAGGCGGCGAACTGGCGCCGCTGAACCCAACGCAGCAAGGGCACCGTGGGGGCCAGGGTCAAGATCACCACAATGGTCAGCTGCCAGCTGTAGAACGCCGCGACCGCCAAAACGCCCACGATGATGGGCGGCCCGATCGTCCACGCAAACAGCCCGTGCTGTACGAAACGCGCGATGGCTTCGACGTCAGAGGTGACTCGTGCGAGAAACGTGCCGCTGCTTGTGTCGACATGGTCAGCCAGGCTCAGGCGGTGCACATGGTCGAAGGCCCGTGTCCGTAGTCCCTTGATCGCGGCCTCGGCGCTGCGTACGAGTCGCCGTTGGGCCGTAGCCGCGACCACCGTCGACAGCACAACTGCGACACCGGCTAACGACGCAAGGGTGATGACCCGACCCATGTCGACCGAGGTTGACCCGTCGGGGTTCGAGGTGAAACCGGTGTCAATCACTCGTTGGAGCGCAATCGGAATCGACAATTGGCCGATCGCCGCGGCCACCCCCAGCACGAGGGTGGCCGCGAGGCCCGACTTGAGTTCAGGGCTGGCCCTGATGCCGCGCCGAAAGGTTGCCCATGCCCCGGTCTTCGTTGAGGTCATGGCTGATCCTCAGCGTTTTCATAGGCCGTCGCGAGCGCCAGATAGTCGGGATTGGTCAATAGTTCAGCGTGCGGTCCAGTGGCGACAATCCGACCGTCCTTGATGAAGACCACCCGGTCCGCCAGCTTGATCGTCGACAGCCGATGGGCCACGATCAGCATTCCTGGGGCCTCCGGCGAGCTGCGTAACGCGTCGAGGATGCGGCGCTCGATGCGTGCGTCGACAGCACTGGTTGCATCGTCAAGCACCACGAGCCGTGGCGAGCCCGCAAGGGCGCGAGCGAGCGCGACGCGTTGGCGTTGACCGCCGGACAGGCTGAGTCCTCGCTCACCCACCACGGTGGCCGGGCCATCGGGGAGCTGGGCCACGAAGGTCGCGGCCTGAGCCATTGACAGAGCCGCATCGACCTCGTTCGGGCCAATACCCTCGCGGCCAAGCGCAATATTGTCCTGCACCGAGTCGACGAACAAGAAGGCCTCTTGGAAGGCGAAACTCACCGCGTTGGCCAACTCGGCAGGATCCAGGTCGCGCCGCGACACTCCGTTCAGGGTGATCTCGCCATCAGCGGGCTCGATCAGACCAGCGATCGCGTCCACCAAGGTTGACTTGCCACTGCCGGTGGCCCCGACGAGGGCAACAACCTCTCCTCCAGCGACATCAAGGTCGACATCGGCAAGGACCGTCTGGTCGCCGTAGCGCACCGTCAAACCACGCACCGCCAGGTCGAGCGGCCCCTCGGGCATCGCGAGACTGACCCGCTGAGCCGGGAAGGCAATATCGAGCACCGAGCGCAGACGGCGGCGGCCGGCAAACGACGGCGGCACGTTCTCCAGGAAGTAGCCAAAAACCCGCACCGGAAACCCAAGTACCGAGAACAAGGCCGCGACCTGCACGAGTTCGCCCACGGTGACCGCTCCCGCGTTCACCCGCCAACCTCCGGCAATCATGACCCCAACGATGCCCAGACTGGGCAGTGCATCGAGTGCTGACTCAAACAGGGCGCGCAAGTCGCCCACCCGAGCTCGGTGGCCTCGCAAGACCTCAGCTTCGTCGGCGAAGCGCTGCGACTCCTGGGCTTCTCGACCCAGCAGCTTGACGACGAGGGCACCATCGAAGCTCTCGTGAGCGACTGAGGTGACCTGGCCGACCGCCTGCTGCTGGGCGGTGGCCGGAAGTTCAACTCGCTTGGTGTACAGCCGGTTCAGCCCAATCAGTATGGGGAACACCACGAACCCGATCAGGGCAAGCTGAGGGTCGACGACGATCACCGAGATCGCGGCAAAGATCACCATGAACAGGGCCGCGAGAGCAAACGGCAACGGGTGCAGCACCTCGGTGACCTTTTCGGTATCGGAATCGATGTGTGCCAACAGATCGCCCGGGTGGCGCTCGCGGTGGAAGTCCATCGGCAGGCGCACATAGGAGTTCGACAGGTCACGGCGAAAGCGCAGCGAGACCTGCTCGGCGGTCATGCCTGCGAAGTACCGACGGGCGCCAACTCCTGCCACCCGAACAATGGCGACCACCACGATCAGGATGGCCCAGGTGGCCATCGCAGTGTCGGCCAACGACGCTCCCTCGTCAAGAACGGGCAGCACAACATCGTCGACCGCGCGGCCCAAGATGACGGTTCCGGCCACGGTTCCACCGGCATACAACAGCGACCCGAGCACTGCGAGCGAGAACGGCCGCAGGTGAGGACGGATCAGGTTCCTGACGAGCCTCGCCGCCGAGGTGAAACTGGTGTCAGACACGGGGCCCGACGTTAGCGCTCCTACTGCTGGTTGAACTGGGCAATTCGGGCGAACCCAACCGGGTCGAGGGCCGCTCCCCCGACCAGGGCCCCATCGATGTCAGGCTTGGTGAGCAGTTCGTGGGCGTTCGTGGCCTTCACCGAACCGCCGTACTGGATACGAACGTCGGCCCCGGCTCCAGGCTTCATGGCATCAACCACGCTGCGCACATGGGCGCACATCTCCTGGGCATCGTCGGCGCTGGCGGTGACGCCGGTTCCGATGGCCCAGATCGGCTCATAGGCGACCACCAGACCACCGAGCTGGTCGGCGCTGAGGCCTGCCAGGCTGCCTCTCAGCTGGCTTTCGACCACTGTGTGGGCCTCGCCTGCGTCGCGCTGGTCGAGGGTCTCTCCGACGCACACGATGGGGGTCATCTCGTGCTTCAGGACGGCCTTGGCCTTCTTGTTGACGATCTCGTCGGTTTCGCCGAACATCTCTCGACGTTCGGAGTGGCCGACGATGACGAACTTCGTGTTGAGTTTGGCCAACATCTCGGGCGCAACCTCGCCGGTGTAGGCACCCTTGTCGGCAAAGTGGACGTTCTGAGCACCAAGCACCAGCTTCATGCGGTCCGCGTCAAGCACGGTCTGCACCGAGCGGATGTCGACGAAGGGCGGATGCACGGTCACTTCGACTGCGGCGTAATCGTGGTCCACCAGCTCATAGCTCAGCTTCTGGACCAGCTGGATGGCCTCAAAGTGATTGAGGTTCATCTTCCAGTTGCCACTGACGATCATTCGTCGGGTCACGATGTCTCCTGAGGATTCTTGGTCGAGCGAGTTCGACGCTACCTGCCGAGCACGACGGGAACGTCGAAACATGTAGCTCCTGGCCCTAGGCCGATGGGGCGTTGCGCAGGGCAACAAGCCCAGGCAAGTCGCCGTTTTCGAGCAGTTCGAGGCTGGCGCCGCCGCCGGTCGACACATGGTCGACCTCGTCGGCGAGACCAAACTGGGCAATCGCCGCAGCGCTGTCGCCACCGCCCACCACGGTGAAGGCTCGCGATTCAGCCAGCGCAGTGGCCACGGCACGGGTGCCGCCCGCGAACCGGGGATCTTCGAACATGCCCATCGGGCCGTTCCAGAACACCATGCGGGCATCCATCACCACGTCGCCGAACTCGGCAGCCGAACCGGGGCCAATGTCGTAGCCGGTCCAACCGTCGGGGATGCGCTGTCCCAGCTGCCTCACGGTGCCATCTGGCCCAAGCGCAGTCACATCGCTTGGCAACAACAGGGGTGCTCCCGAGTCGAGCAATGCTCGGGCTACTGGCACCTGATCGTCCTCACACAGCGAGCTACCGACGGGGTATCCCATGGCCTTAAAGAAGGTGAAGCACATGGCTCCGCCGATGATGAGCTGGTCGACGATCTTCGACAGGGCCTCGATGACACCGATCTTGTCGCTGACCTTGGCGCCGCCGAGCACGGCCACGAAGGGGCGCGCCGGATTCGATCGCATGCGGCCGAGAATCTCGACCTCCTTTTCGAGCAAGCGTCCAGCCGCCGAGGGCAAGGTCTGAGGCGGACCAACAATCGACGCGTGGGCCCGGTGCGACGCACCAAAGGCATCATTGACGTAGGCGTCGAAGCCTTCGATGAGCTCGGCCACGAAGGTTGGGTCGTTGGCGGTCTCGCCTGGGTTGAACCGAAGATTCTCGAGCAGTTCGACGCCGGGAATGAGCTCCGCGAGGCGCTCGCGAACCGGCTCGACCGAGTATTTCGGGTCGACCACACTCTTTGGCCGCCCAAGGTGGGTGGCGGCTACCACCGTGGCCCCACGCTCCTGCAGCCAGGTCAAGGTAGGCAGCGCGGCTCGAATACGCAGATCGTCGCTAATGACGCCGTCCTGCATCGGGACATTGAAGTCGGTCCGCACGAGAACCCGGCGACCGTCGAGGTCGCCAAGGTCTTCGAGCCGCGGAACGTCGAATGGGTCGGTCACTTCGCGACGTGGACGGTCAGATCAACCAGGCGGTTGGAGTAACCCCACTCGTTGTCGTACCAACCAGCGGCCTTCACCATGCTGCCCATCGCCATGGTCATGCCGGCATCGATGGTGCAGCTGGCCGGCGAGCCAACAATGTCGCTGCTCACCAGCGGTGCTTCGCTGTAGTCGAGCACCGATGCCAGTGGGCCACTGGCCGCGGCCGCGGCGTAGGCCGCGTTGATCTCCTCGACGGTGACCTCGCGCTTCAAGATCGCGGTGAAGTCGGTGATCGAACCGTCCGGAACCGGCACGCGCAGCGAGGTGCCATCGAGCTTGCCCTGCATGGATTCGAGCACCAGGCCCGTGGCGCGGGCCGCACCGGTGGAGGTCGGGATGATGTTGACCGCTGCGGCACGGGCCCGACGCAGGTCGCTGTGCGGGCCATCGACCAAGGACTGGTCGCCGGTGTAGGCGTGGATGGTGGTCATCATGCCCTTTTCGACGCCAAAGGCATCGTCGAGGACCTGGACCATGGGCACGAAGCAGTTGGTGGTGCAGCTGGCGTTGGAGATGACCTTGTGGACCGCAGCATCGAAGTCGTTGTGGTTCACGCCATAGACGAAGGTGGAGTCAGCTCCAGAACACGGGGCCGACACAATGACGAGCGGTGCGCCAGCGTCGAGATGCCATGCAGCCTTGTCGCGCGAGGTGAAGATGCCGGTCGACTCGATGACAACGTCGACGCCAAGATCGCCCCACGGCAGCTCCTTGGGATCGCGGACCGACAAGACCTTCAAGACGTCGCCGTCGACGCTGATGCCGTCTTCGGTCGCAATGATGTCCGACGTCAAGTTCGGCATGACCGAGTCGTACTTGAGCAGGTGTGCCATCGTCGCGACATTGCCCAAGTCGTTCACCGCCACGAAATCAATATCGGCACCCTGGGCCTTTGCGGCCCGGAAGAAATTGCGGCCAATGCGGCCGAAACCGTTGATGCCTACTCGGATAGTCATGTTGTCTCCGATGGTCGATGACGCTGGATAGAGATGTGCGACCTGATTCGCTCAGGCGTCGGCAAGTATGGTACGCCGCGGACAGTGG
Organism: uncultured Acidimicrobiales bacterium; assembly: GCA_964350975.1. Lineage (GTDB taxonomy): Bacteria > Actinomycetota > Acidimicrobiia > Acidimicrobiales > Poriferisodalaceae > JAADHX01. Next base: position 33,987 of record CAYGMW010000004.1, read on the forward strand.
TCGCGTCAGCGGTTGACGTCACGATGCTGGATCCGCAGGCGATATCCCCGGGCTTGTAGCCGCCGCCCCACCTCTTCGGCAAGTGCCACGCTGCGGTGCCGGCCCCCGGTGCAACCAAAGGCCACCGTGAGATAACTCTTGCCTTCGCGCACATAGGCCGGCATCAACAAGTCGAGCAGCTGATCCATTCGGTGCAGGAACTCAGCAGTTGCGGGCTGCGACAACACATAGTCAGAAACGGGCGCATCGAGACCCGTCAGCGGGCGAAGTTCGTCGATCCAGTGTGGGTTTGGCAAGAACCGGCAATCGAGCACGACGTCGACATCACGAGGCAAGCCGTGCTTGAAGCCAAACGAGCTGATCGTGGTGCTCATCTGGCGGTCGACGCTCGAATCACCGAACAGATCGAGGATGCGTTGGCGCAGGTCGTGCACCGTCAGTTCCGATGTGGTGATCGCGACGTCGGCTTCGGCTCGGACCGGTTCGAGCAGATCAATCTCACGGGTGATGGCCTCGACGAGGGTGTCGCCATCTTCGGCGAGCGGATGACGACGCCGGGTGTCTTCGAAACGGCGCACGAGGATGTCGATACTGGCTTCGAGGTACAGCACCCGGACTCGTTCGCCGGTGGCCCGAAGCGCAGTGATGGCGTCGATCACCTCATCGACGTCGTGGGTGTTGCCCACAACGAGCGCCGTTCGAGCCGAACGCGAACCCGGGCTGGCCAGCTCTGCAACCTTCGGGATCAGCGATGGTGGCAGGTTGTCAATGACGAACCAGCCCAAGTCTTCGAGATGGTTCGCAGCCTGCGAACGACCAGCCCCCGATACGCCGGTGACGATGAGGAACTCCGTTGTCAACGCTTCAGCGACCACCGGCATGCTCATGTCGAGGCCTTCACCGCGTCGAGCACCAACAAGCGCGGGATCGTGGCCGCAGCTTCGTATTCGGTTGCCCGTTCAAGGAAGCCCGATGGTGGCGCTGGTTCGATCATGCGCTGGATCAACATGCCGGCCTCGGCCATTGCGTTGACGTACCGGCTCAGCGGGCGGTGGATGAACGGGATGAAGACGTCCTTTTGGACCTCTTCGATGGTTTCGGCCTCGATCAGGTAGTCGCCGATGCGCCAATACTGTTCGGGCGGGTCGAGGATCTGATCGTCGATCCAACCGCTGTTGGGGGTTTGCAACAGTGGGTGGTTGAGCATGAAGACAAATCGGCCACCGGGTTCGAGCACTCGGGCAACCTCGTTGATGGCGTCGTCGACATCGCTGATGTGTTCGAACACCAAGCAAGCCAGGACCGCGTCGAACGAGCCGTCAGCGAAGGGCAGTTGGGCGGCCCCGTTGCGCACGAACGACGGGCCTCCCCCACGTTGTTTTGCGACAAGAATCTGATTCCACGTGACGTCGCTCGCCACGACCTGGCTGCCCTGCGCCGCGGCGATGCGGGCCAACTGGCCCTCCCCCGCGCCAACATCGAGGATCCGCTCCGAGCCTCTCAACAGCTCGGCCGCGATCGGAACGATCTGTTCGACGTACTCAGGGTCGGCACCGTCAGTAAAGCCGTCTTGCCACCACGTTGCGTTTTGTTCCCAAAGATCCGGGTCGTCGACGTTCATTGGCCCAACCCTACGCTGCCGCGAGGTGCCACCCCAGCGCCCAACTCCCTCATTCTGTGTCGCACCCCCCAAACCCCATTTTCTGCCACCGAAAATCGGGGTGGGAGCACCCAGAATCGGTGGCAGGAGCAGGCGTTGTCCCTTCTGCCACCGAAAACCGGGGTGGGAGCACCCAGAATCGGTGGCAGGAACAGGCGTTGTCCCACCCCTCTGGTTGAGTACTGGCATGACTCCACCTGGGATGTCGCAGCAGCTACCGGCTACTGTGGCCGCAGGTCTTGCCACCCGACAACACGGGGTGGTCGCCACATATCAGCTTCGGGCCTACACGACTGCCGACGCAGCACGACATGAGTTGTCGAACGTCAGCCGGTGGGTGCAGGTCGGCCAACGCGTCTACCGGTCGGCATCGGCACCCATCACGCGCCGCGGCGACGTCATGGCCGGGTTGCTCGCCGCGGGTCCGGGGGCATGTGTGTCGCACACAACCGCCGCGTTCTTGTGGAGCCTCGGCCTTCACCGGCCGCGCCCGGTTCACATCACACGAGTTCGGGCTACGAACTCGACCCGCCAGGCGGCCGAGTTCGTGGCCCACGAGGCCCGACGGTTGCACGTTGACGATGTGGTCGAACTCGACGCCATTGCAGTAACAACACCGGCACGAACGCTGATCGACGTCGCAACCACACGCTCTGAGGCCTATCTCGAGCGCCTCGTCGACCAAGCGTGGTCGAAAGGTCTCGTCGATTTCCAGTCCTTGATGAGCACGTGCTGCCGGCTCGGCACCCGTGGTCGCCCTGGCGTCGCGAAGGTTCAGCGTTTGGTCGAGCAACGCGGGCCAGGTTGGGTGGCTCCAGCGTCGAACATCGAGTCGCGGTTGCAGCAACTGCTCTCCGAGCACGGCATGGGCGACATCTCGCGTCAGGTGAATGTCGGCGGCCGGACCTGGCTTGGGCGCGTTGACTTCCTGCACCCTTGTGGCCTGATCATCGAGGTCCAAAGTGAGCGGTACCACGCAGCGTTGTCGTCGCGGCGCGACGACGAGGTCCGATTCGGTCACTTTGAAGCTGCGGGTTACCAATCGATCGAGGTCTGGGACACCGAGATTTGGGCCCGCCCGAGCGAGGTTGTCGACCGAATCCGGCGCGCCATCCTTGGCGACTTCCGGCGGTCGGCCTGACCACACATTTCCGCCACCGAAAACCGGGGCTCCGACCCCGGTTTTCGGTGGCAGGAGAAAGAGCGGGGGCGAGGGCGGCGCTAGTTCTGAAACGGGATGGGGGTTCGGCTGGGGCGGGCACCCGACGGAC
>CAYGMW010000005.1:0-5713 GCA_964350975.1 uncultured Acidimicrobiales bacterium
CCGTGTCATCACCCGACGTGGGAAAATAGGCAGAAGATCCTACGTAGGTGGGAACGAGTCGGGATCGGTTGTTATGTGTGGTGCGCAACGCTGACGTGTCTCGTGGGCACGGTCTACTGAGGCAGGGCAGCAAGAGCCGCCATGGCGAACCGCTCAAGGTTGAACACCAGATCGCCATGTGACTCAAACAAGGTGATAGCGGGGTGAAGCTGTCGAGCGGCGGCCCGGGTGTCGTGGCTCTGATAGTCGAACAGCTTGACGATCTCGCCATGAGTGTGGGCCGGGACGAGGCCCAGCGCAGCGAGGCTCGCGGTGATCTGTGGCGCGGTTGCGTTCTGGCGTAGCTGCACCAACAGGTGCTTGGTTCCAGCTCCGCTGCGGTCGACCGTGCTGACCCGTCGGATCGTGGGGTCGTTGACGATCTGGCGATAGCTGAGATGGTCGACCTTGGTATCGAGGCGAAGGAGGACGTGGTGGTTGTCGAACGTGCTGTCAGCGAGTTCGACCGCACCCTCGCCGCCGATGATGTTGCAACTGTGGACGCCAGCGGGCAGAAGAATCTCGTCGAAGACGCGGTGGGCCTCGCCGAGCAGGGCCTCACAGGTGCCATCAGCCTGAGGCTGGATCTGAGACACGGGCGTGTTGAACGCCACTGTTCCGCCGTCACGGCCAATGGTGTCGACGAGCTGTCCGATCGCGTGTTGGGTCCCGAGGGCGAAGTCGCAATACACCTGACGACGCCACAACCCGCCCTCGCGAACCCTGTGCATCACGCGTTGCGATCGAAATGCGCTGTCGGTCCGGCTCCGCACCAGCGCGGCGCGACGATCATGCGATCGCAGTGCGCGCAGCCGCGAGTACGTGGCGAAAACTGGCAAGGTGACCAGCTGAAGCAGGGTGTCGAGCCTGGTTCCCATTCCAATCGACCAGCGCCCGATGTGGATCCGCGGCTGATGCGCCAGCGGCACGAGTTCGAGTTCGAGCTCCTGGCGAATCCACTCATACACCGCATTGTTCGCTTCGAGGAGATGACAGCCCCGGTCGACGCCGCTGAGACCATCGATGTCGTCGGTCAGCCATGCGCCGCCAGCCGCTGGTTCGCGTTCGGCCACCGTGACATGGTCGCCCGCCCTCTGTCGCAACACTGCGAGCGCGAGCGAGAACGGGCTGGTCCCGACCACCAAGACCTCACGGCGTTGGCGCTCACAATGCCTGGGTTGTGCGCTCATCGTTTAGGCGCCTCCCGGCCCGATAGAACCAGACGTAGCGAAGTGGTCGAGCTCAATCCTGTTCGGTACTGGACTGTTCGCTACTGGGGATCGGTCGAGCGAGGTGTTCTTCCAAAAGCGCAGCGGCTGTACGAGGAAACCAGCGGTGCCCATCAGCGGGAACAAGATGTCTGCCGTCCCTCGAAGGGTGAGGTGGGGGTCGAAACCCTGGACCACGGCCAAGATGGCGATGCCCGAAAACACGACACCAGCGATCTTTGACGACAGCCCTGTGTTTCTGCGGGCTGCCTTTTTGAACTCATAGAGCCCAAGAACGACGAATCCCAAGAACGCCAGCACATAGGGGATGCCGCCGATCCACAACAGCCAGACGTAGCCGGCCTCGATCCACACCCACTCGCGCCACAGCTCCGGCGCCGCAACCCGGCCCTCGGGCCGCACTCCAAAGATGACGTTGCTCGGCTCTTGAAACTCAGGGAAGAAGTATGTTCGCAGGTTGAACATCCGGTAGTCCCAGCTGGAGCCCGGGTTCAGTTCCCACAGGGCTTGGGGCTGGTCCTCAGGGGCCGAGAACTCGACGCCTTGGCGCTGGGTTGAACTGACCTCGTAGCCGTCGAACTGGTCGAGTCGCTGTGCAATCAGGGGCCACAGGAGGATGGTCGCTAGCAGAATCATCGGCGTGAGTCGCTTCACGATCGCGATGGCATCACCATTGACCACTGCAAAGGCACACACGCCGACGGTCAACGCAATGATGCCAGTGACCTGACCAGAACCAATCACGCCGCCGATGCACAGCGCAAACGCGATGCGCATCAGCACAACGCCACCACGGTGCAATGAGAAGTAGGCCAGCGCGATCAGGGCATTGATGGCCGCGTACACCCCCATGCCGATGGGGTTGCCGAAGGTGGATCCACCACGGCCATCGTCGATGATGACCTCACCCGATGGGACGTAGTTCGCCAAGGTGTATGCGAACCCGCCAATGTTCATGCTGTCGGCCATCGCGATAAGGCTGACGATCGAAGCGGCGATGAGTCCCAGTTTCAGGGTGAGATCAAGGTCGCGTTCGGTACGGATGACCGCGCGACAGATGAGGTACGCGATGGTGAACTTGACGGGCGCCATCGCGTACAGGAAGTCCCCACCGCTCAGCTCCTTCAGCCGTCCGTACCGGATCAGCAGCGGGACGATCGAGCCCGTCAACATCACGAGAACAACAGCCACATCCAAGCGGTTCACGCGGAACTTGAGGCTGTTGGAATAGAACAGAGCGTGGAGCGCCAGAGCAACGACGAGGACACCAACCATGGGCTCGTTGAGCCGCATGTCGGGGATGAATTGGCCTCGGGCAAACCCAATGATGAACGGGGCCACGACGAACATGGCCCACGCGGCGGCTGGCGGATACATGAACACCACCGCTCCGAGAAGGAACGCGCCGATGGCTCCCGCAACCAGGTTGCCGCCGAGACCGACCGCTGTTCCGCAGGCCGCTACCACCAGTAGTGAAGCCAAGGTGGCGATGATCGCGTTGGGGTTCACCCGTTTGGCACCGATGACAACTTCTTCGCCAACGCGGGCCCGTTGCAAGGCCTCAGCGAGCGAGGTGGGTCGTGGATGTGTTGCCACCACCTCAGCAAGCACGGGTTCAGGGGAATGGTCAATGTTCATAGCGCCACATCCGCTCGACGGCGCAGGATCTCAAGAGTGTTCAGAGGGGCTCGGTTGCGCTCCCGGGCGAGATAGAACGTCGCTGCGGTTGCCCCGAGGATCAACAGGACGGCGAACCCGTACGGAGGAGCCAGGACCGAGTCCGGGGCAACCCAGGTGAGGGCTGCCGCGGGCACGATCGCGATGGTGGCGTGGATTGCCATGCGGGCCAGGTCGGTGCCCGCGTCGAGCCGGCGTCCGTCGGTGTTGGCGCGACGGTGGATGTACAACGCTCCAGCAATGTCGGCGAGGCCGACTCCCACGAGCAGGACCGCGATGCGGCCAGTGCCCGAAGTTGACAGCGCCGCAGCCGCGGCCACGGCCGCTCCAGCGAGGCGCACCACAAACCCCCTCATGACCGCAGATGCTCGCGATCGCGAGTACGCCGCCTGCAAGGTGACAATGCTGCACCCGTCGCCGAGCACAGAGATCGCGACCGTCATCACACCAATGCTCAGCAAGGCAATGCCGCCGTCAGTGTCGAGGGCGCCGAAGGCAATCGAGCGCGAGATGGCCGGCGCAAAGGCAGCCATGCCAATGGCGGCTGGCAGCAGCAAGGCGATGTTCAACAGCAGTCCGGTGCGGTACTCAGACCACCATGTGTCGCTGGAGCGCGGTTCGGTGAGTTCGGCCAGCCGCCGCAACAGAGCGGTTCCGAGCGGCCGCGACACCAGCGCAATGGGCAGGTTGGCAAAGGACTGGGCGAACTGGACGACCACGACGCCACCTTCGACTGTCGCGGCCAGCAGATAGACAATGAAGAGCCGAAGGCCGCCGAGTACGGCCACACCAATCGACTGACGGGTGAGGCGGACGATCTCGCGCACCTCGTCGGTCCGAAAGTGCAGGTTTGGTCGGATGCGGACTCCGCAGCGATGCACTCCCCACAGCTGGACGATGAGGTGGATCATCACCGCAGCGGTACTGCCGCACCCGAGCAGGAGCAGCCGCCCGGTCGAGGCTTCGGCGATCTCGGTTCGTGTTGTGGGGTACAGCACCCAGTAGCCAACCACGACCGCGATGACGATGACGTTTTCGACAATGGGAGCCGCCGCAGGCAGGGCGAAGCGACCCCGAGCGTTCTGGATGGCAGCTGCGGTCGCGATCAGCGCGTACCCCGCCAGTTGGGGAGCGGTGAGGATGAACAACAAGGTGGCCGCCGAGCGGGCTTGGGCCTGGTCTTCGGGCGCAATTCCGGCCGTGACGACCCGCGCCAGCACGGGGGCGAACGCCGCGGCCAGCACCGACATGGCGGTAAACACGACTGCGACGAGGCCGAGCAGCGAACCAGCTAATCGCTCGAGACGTTCGGGGTGCCGTTCAAGTGTGCGGACCAGCGTGGGCACGAACAACGACGCGAGCAGGCTGCCGAGCAGCAGCTCATAAAGCATCCAGGGCAACTGGTTTGCCAGCTGGAAGATGTTGCCGAACCAGGTCGCGCCAAGGGCTGCGCCGATGACACCGGTTCGCACAAACCCGGTCACCCGGGTGACGGCGGTTCCTTTAGCGCCAGCGATCGAGTCGCGCTCGACGGCCGTGTCGGCCGTGTCGGCCGTTTCGGCGGACACGGGGGCTACAGCACGCGCCATACAAGGACAAAGATGCCGAACCCACCGAGTGCAGCGCCGAGCAAGCCCCCAAGAACGGCTCGCTTGACCGGTTTCGGTTCGACTGGCTCGTCCAAGATGAATGGAGCAGTGCTGACGGTTGGCTGGTCGTTCGACAACCGCAGTGTTTCGAGTTCGGCGTCGGTCAGCTGTTCCTTCAGCGAGCCAAGCTCGAGGCGAATCGAGGTGGCTTGGGCCCGATACTGCAGCTGCTCAGCCGTGGGGTTCGGGTCGGTGTTCGTGAGCGCGGCTGCAATGTCGGCAGCTTCAACGTCTGCAAGTTCGGTCTCAAGCACACCAATTCGGCTCGACAAGATCCGTTCGGCTTCGCTCACGGGCTCGATGTAGAACCGTTCCATGTACGTGTCGGTGTAGGTCGACACGATCCGTAGCGCCTGCTGAGCGTCGCGGGAATGGTATTCGATACCCAAGATCTGGGTTCCGGGGACCTGGCCAGCGACCAGGTTTTCGACGAAATCGGTCGGCTCGATGCCTTCGGCAGCGGCGATTGGTAGATACAAATCTTCGCTTCGAAGGGCTTCGGCCTGGGTTTCGACCCAGGTGTCACCGCCGTACTGGATCTCAGATCGGGCGGCGAAGACGTCGGGCTTGGACGCTGACCAGAGGTAGGCCACCTCGGCCATGAATGCAATGGACACGAGCCAGAGCAACAGGAGCCCAACGAGCACTCGCCCTGGACCCCTGATGATCCTGCGCGCCGCGTCGCCTGGATCTTCGTAGTACGACCGTTCGGATGGTCGCTCGTAGCCAGGTGCTGGGGGCTGGGCTGGCGAAACAGTGAGAGTCATGTCGAGAAGGGTCCTGCAGCTCAATCAGTGGGAAGGAAAATCACTGCGCCGTCTTAGTGACGGAGAGTCTTCCATAACCACCGAGCGTGAGCAATAGTGGATTTGGCAGCGTTACTATTGCAGCCAGCCAGTGGGATCGGCCGTCGGCTGCGGAAGTTTTTGAGCGAATCTTGCGGCTAGGCGGAGAAGATGTTGAGGCTCTGGGTGCCAGGCGCGAGCACGTCATCAATCCCGATCCCGAGCCACTCGTGAGCCAGCGTGGCCAGGTAGGAGTCAAAGCTCACGGCGGTACGAACGTTGCCGTCCAGGTCGAGGTCAGTCAGTGAGGACCTGTCTCCGAAACGGCCAAGAT
>CAYGMW010000005.1:5723-32210 GCA_964350975.1 uncultured Acidimicrobiales bacterium
GGCGATGCCACGCCGGGGTCGAATCCGTCGCCGTTCTCGGCGACTCGGCGACCAAACTCAGAGGTGGTTGCTACCAGCACATTGTCGGCCGCCCCAGCCGCCTCAAGCTTCTGCAGGAACCCGTCAACACCAGCGTCGAGGATTCTAAGGAGGTTGTCGTGGGTGAACAGGTGGCCCTGGTGGGTGTCCCAGCCGGGCAGCTGTGCATAGACAACCCGGACGCCAACATTGGCGATGATCAGGTCGGCGGCAGTCGACAGTCGTTGTCCAAGCTCGCCCGCTTCGGCCAGCGCCGAGCCATCCGGAGCGGGCGTCGGCGTGATGTTGTCGAGGCGGTCGGCCAACGCCAGCAGGGTTCGATACGAGGTCGAGACCGTCGACAGCGGCGCAGCGGTTGGCTGGAACGCCTTGAGCCCATCGACCAAGCTGCCCGCGCCGCTCCACCACGACGAACGGGCGAGGAATTGCAACTCGTTGGTGGTCGCAAGCGTGAGGTTGGCCGCGCTGGCCCCCGAGAAATACGGCGTTTGGCCGCCCACAGAGACGCCGACCAGCTCACCGGGTTCGTGGGTAATGCGGTCGGCGAGCCGGGCGAGAAATCCTGCTGACGGGGGCATGGTTCCGCTGGCGTCGCCATCTTGCCATCGCTGTTGCATAGCGAAGTGCGACAGGGTCCCGTTCACGGGGCCGACTCCCTCGACGGTGGTGACACCTCGTGCGTGCAGCCGGGCGAGCCGGGGGTGGAGCCCGATGCCCCCATCAAGCGGGAGTACCTGTTCGGCGGGGACGGCGAGCGTGGGCCGAGCGGCAAAGTACGCCGAGTTCGTGTAGGGGACAACCGTTGACAGTCCGTCGGAGCCACCCTGCAGGTCAACAATGACAAGCACCTTGTCGGTGGTGACCTGATTGATGGGCGACGTCGTGGTCGACATTGCGCCGTTTGCGTCGTCAGTGCCCGGCTGGTTCGGGGTCGATGTCGAAGTTTGGGTCGACTCGTCCTGGCCCGACGAGCACGCCGTCAGGATTCCCGATGCCGCGGCGCCGCCGGCGGCGAGGGTCTGCAAGAAACGTCTGCGGTCGATCTGCATCGTCACGACACCTGGAATTCGGGGCTGACGAGTGCCAGTCGCAAGCGTGCTTGGCGGAGCTCGTCGTCGTTCGTGAGGCTGGAGTCGTCTTCGACTGCGGTCAGCGCCTCCATGGTGGACTCGCTGACTTCGTGCATCCCGCAGCGGTCCAAGATGCCATCCACGGTCGCGAGGTCGCCAGTCGGGGAGGCAACGTCGATGTTCGCCACCATCTGGGTGCGGGGTAACAACCCGGCCGGAGTGAGCCATGCGGCTCCATCGGGCCAGCCGCCAACGTTTGGCGGCCGGTAGGGAGCTTGGCCAAGAGCGAGGAGCCGCCAGAGCTCGGACTCGCCGAAACCGACGATCGAGCGAACCGCGCAATAGAACTCGAGTGGACCTCTGGGTCGAACCAGCCTGCTGTTGTCGAAGGCGTCGGACAACAAGATTCGCTCGATCAAGGCCCGCAGTTCGAGGCCCTGGCTCGACCACCACGATCCGAGTTCTGCCGCTTCTGAAGCTGGCAACGGCAATCCAACGAGGTGCTCATAGAGCAGGCCGGCATGGCGTTGGGCGGTGCCTGGATGAGCAAGGAGACGATCGACAATCGAGGTCGGGTCCCACGATCGGAGTTGGCCCAGAAACTCGACTTGACCACGAAAGGCGTTCGCAGCGTCGAAAGAGATGGCGCCCGTTGCCAGATTGACCTGCCAGCCTGTCAAGGCCAAGGCTGCGCTCCGCACGTCGTTTTCGGTGTAGTTGCCCGGGCCGATGGTAAACAGCTCCATCAGCTCGCGAGCCAGGTTCTCGTTTGGTGTCGGGGGCCTCGAGCCGCTGGCATCGAGGTACTGCATCAGGGCCCCGTCGTTGACGAACTGGTGCAATATCGAGCCCAGGTTTGCCAGCGATGACGTTCGGAACTTCTGCATCTGAGCCGCAACCAGCGGTTGGTAGGTGATCTTGGCCAAATGGGTCGGCAAGATGGTGTGCCAATACCACGCCATCTTTTCGGCAAGCCCGCTACCCGGTCGAACCATCTCGGCCACCCACCACGGGACAACACCCTCGAAATCAAGGTCGGCTGGGGGCGTAGCGATGTCGGCAGTGTCGTTCAGCACCGAGGCAACAGCGGCTTCGCGGCTCATGGATGCCAGCTCATCGATGCGTTCGGGGTCCACGATGAGGCTGGTCCGTCGCAGCAGGTGGGCAGCCCGCGCTCGATTGGAGTCGCGCTCAATCACGCCGGGATTGTCGCAGCGGACGCGGAGTGTGTCAATGGCGCCCTCCTGCGCCGCTGACGGTGCGTGGCAAGTGTGCTCTGCCCGGCGCAAAGTCCTTGCCGTGACCCGAGACACCACGTAGAGTGACGGCGCGGCACGACAAATACGACAATGAGTGCTCTCGTTCGCGGGAGTATTGATCAGCGAGGGCGTCTCTTGAGGAACCTAACTGGCCGGGAGCTCGAACGTGCCGCGTTCGCGGACTTGCCTGACAACCTGACCGAGACCGTTGTTGACGATGTTGTCGTGCTTGACCATGTTGAGGAGTGGTTGACGCTTCCAGAGCCTCAAACGTGCGCGATGTTCACTGACCACCGCTGGTTCAGCTGTCTGCGAGACGTCTACGGCCTTGAGGTTCGAAGCAAGGTCATTCGCAGCGCCAGAGGGTTCGACGCTGCGCTGGCCTACTGCGTGATTGACGATGCGCGTGGCCAACGGATGGTGTCCTTGCCATTTTGTGACTTCGTCGACTCGCCCCTGACCGAGCCTCAATGGGAACTGCTCAGCGCTGAGCTGCTCGCTACGGAGTTGCCGATACGCATCGAAACTCCAGCTGCTCACCCCGCCCGGAACGATCAACGGCTCGTCACCAGCACCGACGGGGTGCATCACCGAATCGTCGTCGACCGCGACCCCGATGGCCTGATCGCCGGGTATGCCACCCTGCCGCGGCGGATGATCCGGCGAGCCGAACGCGAGGGAATCTCCTACTACCCAACAACCGATCGTCGCGACCTTGCCGACTTTCACCGGCTCCACGTGGGGGTGCGCAAGTACCGCCACGGGCTGCTCGCCCAGCCCTTTGAGCTTTTCGAATCGATCGCTGAACGATTCTTCGATACCGGCAGTGGTGTGATCATCAAGGGCGAACACGATGGGCAGATGGTCGGTGGCTGCTTGCTGCTACAGACCAACGATGCGTTCCACTACAAATTCTCGGTGTCGGCGCCCGACTATCGGCGCCTGGGCGTCAGCCACGGCGCGGTGCATGCGGCGGTCGAGCACACAGCCCAGGCCGGGATGTCCGTGCTTGATCTTGGCCGCAGTGACTTTGCCGACGACGGCCTCGTTGATTTCAAGCGCCGCTTCCGTCCAATCGAAGTCCTCCTCACTCGCCATGACCGCGGCCTGCTCGAAGCCAACGACTTTGCCCACACCCTGTCCGATCTCACCGCGGCGTTCGTTCGTCCGTCCGTTCCAGATGACGTGACTGCCGCAGCCGGTGCCCTCTTGTACCGGTTCTTCGCATGAAAGGGGCGCTCATGACCCTGGCACCCAAACCGAACGAACTCCCAGCATCCGGTGCGCGCCCCACGCGCCGATGGAGTCGCAGTAGCCAGCTGCTCGTCGCCGTGGTTGCCTGCGTGACGCTCGCGAGTGCGTGCGGCTCGTCGAACGCTGACGACGCAACGCCTGAGCGATCCGGTGGCAACGACCCCACAACGACAGTCCCCGACGAAACTGGGCTTGACGAGACAGGGCGTGACGAGACTGGGCTTGACGAGACTGGGCTTGACGAAACTGGGCTTGACGAAACAGTCCCCGTCGAAACTGGAGATGTCGAATCTGGGGCGGATCCGTCTCAGGCGCTGGCGTTGTCCATCAGTGGCAACCAGCTGCTGGATCCCCAAGGCGAGCCGGTTCGGTTGCGAGGAGTCAACTTCTCCGGCACTGAATATGCGTGCAGCCAAGGCTGGGGCATGTTCGATGCACCGCCTACCCAAGCGTCGATCGATGCCATGAAGGCGTGGAACATCAACACCGTGCGTATCCAGCTCAACGAACACTGCTGGCTGGGGCGCAATGGCGTTGATCCGCAGTTTTCCGGAGCCACCTACCAGGCTGCGATTGGTCAGTGGATCGATCTTCTCGCCGTCAACGACATGTATGTCGTGGTTGGGTTGTCGTGGAGTGGTCCGGGCTCGGTGCTCGCGACGGGCGGATCCAAGATGCCGAACCGCGACAACAGCATCGACTTCTGGGCATCAGCTGGGTCGGTCTTGGCTGATCGGGGCAATGTCATCTTCAACCTCTATGGCGAAGCCCACGATGTCGATTGGGAGTGCTGGATCAACGGCTGCGAAGTCGACGGCTGGCAGGCAGTGGGTATGCAGGAACTGGTCGATGTGGCCCGCGCTGCGGGGGCAACACAACCCCTCGCCGTTGGCGGTATCGCCTATGCCAACGACGTCACCCGGTTCATGGAGCTCAAGCCCACCGATCCGCTCAACGCGCTCGTGCTCGACGCCCACATCTATAGCTTCAACCTGTGCTCGAGCCCGGAGTGCCTTGACGGCGGGGTTGGTGAGATCGCCAAGACCATGCCGGTGGTGCTCGGCGAGATCGGCGAGAACGACTGCACAGGCACGTACACGAGCGGCTTGATCGACTGGGCTGAGCGCAACGAGATCTCGTGGCTGGCCTGGACCTGGAATGCCTGGTCGGTGTGTCCCGCCGAGCCTGGTGTGGCGGTCGACAACGGCTTTGTTGGGCCCGACTTGTTGTTGAGCTACGACGGCACCCCGAACGCCTTCGGGGCCCAGGTGCGCGACCGATTGATCGGGGCCGGACAATGACGGGCCTCACAGGTGCAAAAAAGCGGGCCTGCATTGTGCGGTACCAAACATTTGAAGACCCGCACGTTCGCCGCGAGGCCATTGCGTTACGCGACGCTGGTTATGACGTCGAGGTCATCTGTCCTCGCCTCGATGGCGGGCCTCGCAGCGAGGTGTGGAATGGCATCCAGATCACGCGGATGCCGGTGTCGAAGACGCGCGGCGCGCTGGCCCAATACGCCATTGAGTACACGGTGTGGTTTGTGGTGTGTTTCGCGTATTTGGCCTGGGCGTGTGCTCGCGGTCGGCGCCACGGTGTCATCCAGATCACGACACTGCCTGATCAGCAAGTGTTCGCAGCCCTGATACCGAAGCTGCTCGGCTCTCGTGTGGTCCTGTTCTATAAAGAACCCACGCCCGAGCTGGTCGCGACAAAGTTCGATGGTCGCGTCGGCGCCCTGTTGGTTCGCTGGACCCGGTTTGTGGCCCGACAAGCAGGTCGATTCGCCGACCAGTGCATTGCGGTCACCAGTCGACATCGCGACACCTATCTCGCCGATGGGTGTTCGCCGGACAAGATCGGGGTCGTCCCGAATTGTCCGATGGATTCCCATGTCGGCCCGAGTGCCCCGGCCCAGATCGACAACCGCTTCGTCATCTTGTGCCATGGCACTGTTGAAGAACGAATGGGGCAAAGGCTCCTCGTCGAGGCCATGGACCTCGTGCGGGCCGAACGTCCCGACGTACTGCTCGTGTTGACGGGGTCAGGATCGCACGAATCGGCCGTGGCCGACGAGATTGATATGCGTGGTCTGCGGACCTGGGTCGACTTCCGAGGGTTCATCCCGACTGACGAGCTGGCCGCGTTGATGGCGCGGGCCGATCTGGGTGTGGTGCCCATGTTGCCAAGCGACTACGCCCACCTGGTGCACACAACCAAGATGTATGAGTTCATGATGCGCGGCGTGCCCGTTGTTGCCGGCGACCTCGGCGCCACCACAGACGACTTTCCCGACGCATGTGCGTACTTCGCCGCCGGCGACGCGGCTTCGTTGGCTGCCACCGTGCTGGGCCTCGCGAACGATCCCGATCGTCGAGCCGCTCAAGCACAGCGCGGTCGCGCTGCAGTTGAGAGCAACAACTGGAACCTGATGCAGCTTGGTTATGTCGAGCTCGTCACCGGGGTTCGACCAACAACAGGAGTCCGACCATGACGGCGATCGAAGGAGCATCGGCTCCCGCAGCTGAACGCTCAGGACAGTCGTTCTACATTCCAACGCTCGACGGCTTTCGAACCATTGCAGTCGCGATCGTGTTCGTGTCGCACCTGCCGTTGTCGCAGCTGTCGCCGGTCCCGGGCGGATTTGGCGTCACGGTGTTTTTCGTGTTGTCGGGTTACCTCATCACCACCTTGCTGCAACGCGAACGCGAGTCCACGGGAACCGTCTCGTACCGAGATTTCATGATTCGCCGAGCCCTGCGAATCTTGCCTCCGCTCTACATTGCCCTGACGCTTGGACTGCTGCTGCATGTCGGCGGGATCATCGACGCCCCCAACGGGCTGGCTGGGACATGGTCCCAGTTGCTGCATTTCGCCAACTTCTATGTCGCCAGCGGCGGAGACGCCATCCTCGATGGCACCGAGGTCACCTGGTCGCTTGCCGTCGAGGAACACTTCTATCTGGTCTACCCCCTCGCATTCGTGCTGCTCCTGCGGTGGGGCGGAGTCCGTCGGGCTGTTGGTGTGCTCGTCGGGGTGTGTGTGGTCGTGCTCGCTTGGAGGCTTGTGTACGCGGGTGGCTCCGTCGACGATGCCAAGTTCTTTGAGCTCGCCTATCGGACCGACATGCGTATCGACTCCATCTTGTGGGGGTGTGTCTTGGCTTTAGCCGCCAACCCGCTGAAGCGAGCAGCGACGAACAATCGTCGAGACTTCGCGCTCATTGCTGTCATCGGTGTGGCGCTTCTGGTGACGATCTACCCGCAGAGCAACTGGTACAAGGGCACGATTCGTTTCACCCTGCAGCCCATCTTGCTGGCAGCGACCTACTACCTCGTTGTCTCCAACCCCAAGTTGTTGGTTCACCGCCTGCTCGACTCGGCACCGATGCGTTATCTCGGACGGCTGTCCTACACCCTGTACCTGACGTCGCACGTGATCACCATCGTGTGCTTCCGCGAGATTGCCGGAGTGGGCTGGCGCGAAGATGTGAGCCTCTTTGGCGACGCCGGCACTGGCAAGCTCATCGCGGCCACCGTGGCGTCGGTGGTCTTGTCGATTGTGGTCGCGGCCCTGATGGAACGCCTCGTCGAGCAGCCCATTGCCAGGTTGAGGCGTCGCTGGCGTCATGATCGAGTTGAGCAGCCGACGATTGACTCCGTCGAGGCAGTGATCAGCGGCTCAGCAACGAAAACGGGGTTCTGAGCAGGATCTTGAGGTCGTTCCAGAGCGACCAGTTGTCGACATAGTCGATGTCGAGGTCGAGCATGGCTGCGGTGCTGAGTTCGCTGCGGCCTGATACCTGCCACAGGCCGGTCATGCCCGGCCGGGCCGCAACCCGTTGGCGGTGCTCGATGGCGACGTGTTCGTGCTCGAAGGGCAGCATCGGGCGGGGACCGACCAGAGACATGTCGCCCTTGAGGACGTTGACCAGTTGCGGAAGCTCATCGATGCTCACGGCCCGAAGGAACCTGCCAACTGGTGTTACCCGAGGGTCAGACAGCTTGAACGTGCCGTTGTCGGTCGCGCACACCGTCGGGTCGACGATGAGACGGATGGCATGGGCGCGATGTTCGCTGTCGTCGTTGTCGACGGTCATTGTTCGCAGCTTGTAGATCGTGAAGAGCTCGCCGTTGAGGCCCACCCGTTGTTGACGAAACAGTGCCGGGCCTGGCGATGTGAGCCAGACGAGGGCTCCGGCCACGCCCATGATGGGCGCAGCCACTACCAGACAGGCGATCGAGGTGCCGATATCGAGGGCCCGTTTGGAGCGCGACGCGGCGCTCGCAGTTCGCGATTGGCTGCGGGGCTGCTCGGTAGTGTCCTGAACGATGTCGAGCCGGGGGACGGTTGGACCGGTCCAGGTTTGGGCTACGGGTCGTTGTGGCACGGCGACACCTTAGCGCTGACACAGAACGTGGGAAAGGGCCAAACTTCTGCGTCATAGAGTGAGATTTACCGGGGTGAGGACTGCATCTGCGGGGCGGTGCCGAGGGCTTGCACAATTCGGTACGCCAGGTACGGTCCGACGTGGCTGTCGGCGAGGATCGACAGCGTCTGGTGGTCGTGGCTCGAGACGGGGACAATCGACACACAGCGCAGTTCGGAATCGACGAAGTCGAGCGTGGTCGACAACGCATCGCGCTGGTAGCCGAGTTCGGCGAGCACGTCGACCGCGGGCACCAGCGCAGCTGACACTCCGACGTCGCCGACGTCGACGGTGAACTCAACGAGCCGAAAGCCGCTTCGGGGCGCCCGCGGTGGGTGCAGGGGAGTGGCTGCTGGAGCCAGCAGGGGCTGATCGAGGCTGTCGAACGCGTCGGAACCATGGGGACGACGATCGGCCCTGGAGGCCAACAAATGGAAGGCGACGAGTGCCACAACCACCAGCAGTGTGTTCATGATCGCCCAAGTGATTGTTCCGTTCACGAAGCCCCCTCGGTGCGATTCTTTCAGCAAGTGCGCATCGGCTGTAGCCAACTGCCAGAGGCGCCGGGACGGATCATAGGCGTGGTCGTAGTCGTCGGGGCGCCCGCATGGTCGCTACAGTGCGAGCACACGCCCACCAGGAGACACATATGGCTCAGTTCCACGAGTTCACCATGACGTCGATCACCGGTGACCAGGTTGCGTTCTCGGACTTTTCCGACACCGCCTGCCTCATCGTCAACGTAGCGAGCGCCTGAGGCCTCACGCCTCAGTACGCAGGTCTGCGTGCGCTTCATCATGATGACAACCCCGTAGCGGTTCTCGGATTTCCGTGTAACCAATTCGGTCAGCAAGAACCAGGTACCGACGCCGAAATCCTGCAGTTTGTGCAGGAGAAGTTCGACGTCGACTTCCCGATGTTTTCCAAGATCGAGGTCAACGGCGATGGTGCCGCCGACCTCTACAAGTGGCTCAAGGCCGCTCAACCCGGCGAGGGTGACTCGCCGGAGATTACGTGGAACTTCGAGAAATTCCTGGTCAACAGCAGCGGCGACGTCGTCGCCCGCTTCTCGCCAATGGTGACGCCTGAAGAAATCGGCGCCCAACTCGGCGAATTGCTGGGTTGACCCAACCAGACCGCTGAGGTTCCTGAGCGGCGGCCTACAAGCCGTCGCTCAGGGGCAACAGGTCCGGGAAGTAAGCGGCTCGCTGTTCCATCTGGGCGGCGAATGCCTCTCCCATGTCGTCGGTGTCGAACATGGCCGCGTTCCAGTTCGCGATGTACTCAAGGCTGTCGGCCACCGAGTGATCCCGCGTGTAGTGCATCGACGCCTTGGTGCCCCAGATCGCCATCGGGCTCTTGGTCGCAATCTCGTGAGCGATGGCCATCACGGCGTCGATCATGGTGTCGTGATCGGGGTACACCGCGTTGACGAAGCCGGCCTGCAGGGCCTCGGCTGCTGACCACTTGCGGCCGGTGAAGGCCAGCTCCTTCACGATGCCTTCGCCCACAAGTTTGGGCATCCGCTGCAGGGTGCCCACGTCGGCGGTCATGGCGATATTGATCTCATGGATGCTGAACCAGGCCGACTCAGTGGCATACCGCATGTCGGCGGCCGAGATCATGTCGATCGCACCGCCGACACACGCTCCTTGGATCGCGCAGAGCACCGGAATTCGAGCCCGTTCGAGCGCGGTGAACGTGTCCTGAAGCTTCATCGCAGTGCTGCGGAAACGCTCGTTGCGTCGGCTCCGATGCCCTGAGCGTGCCGAGCCCGACCCCGACAAATCGTCGTTGGCCCCAAATACCGATAGGTCCATTCCCGAACAAAAGTGTCGGCCTTGGGCAGCGAGCACGATCGCTCGAACTGACCCGCTGGCCGACATGTCGTCGACAATCTCGGGCAGTTCGCGCCAAAACGATGCGATCATCGAGTTGGCCTTGTCGGGCCGATTCATCGTGATGCGGCCGACTTGGTCGACGATCTCGACATCGAAGCATTCGTGGCTCATGGTGGTTCCCCTCATTGGTTTTGGGCAAGCCAGCGCGGACAAGCTGCCTTGCTAATTCAGGCTCAGCGAGTCGACGGGTGCAAAATCGTCGGTGAGCATGCGGGCTCCGTCAACGTAGGCCACAACATCGGCGACGAACGTTCCGTCGGCTGGATCGATAGCGAACTCGGGCAACGGAGCATTCGAGGCAACGAGGATCTGGTTCACGGGCCGATTCGGAATGCCATCGCTGGGGACGATGACGGCCACATAGGCGAACTCATCCATCAAGGTGGCCACCTCGGCCCGCGCGAAATCGCTGTCGCGCCCGTCGATCACGTTCATCGCGTAGATACCGTCGGGGGTCATCGAGGCTCGGATCTCAGCCACGAACTCCGCAGTCGTCAGGTGCCATGGCACCGAGGTGCCGGCGAAGGCGTCACCGATGACGACGTCGAAGCGGCGATCGAGGTCGTCGAGAGCCAGGCGCGCATCGCCGGTTCGAATGTCGAGGCCCGGTGACGTAACGAGTCCGAGTTCGTCTCGGCCGATGTCGACCAGCAGGGGATCGATCTCCAAGACGACGTTGGTCGAGCCCGGCCGGACGGCATCGACATAACGGGGCAGGGTGAAGCCGCCGCCACCGATGTGCAAGACGTCGAGCGGGCCCGCGTCGGCGGCATCGACCACGCTGGCGAGCAGCCGGATGTAGCGAAACTCGAGATGGGTCGGATCGTCGAGATCGACCGCTGCGTGTCGGACTCCGTCGAGCAGCAACACCCGCAAGGAGGGGTCGGTTTCGTTGGTTACGACCGATCCGCAGAAATAGGCCGATTCGAAGTCGCAGGGAGACGTCGCTGTGACAGCTCCGCCCAACGTGACGAACGCGAGCGCAACGACCGCCGCGTCGGGCCGCTTGCCGCCGTGACGAAGGGTGAACACCAGGCCACTGAGGATCAGGGCGGCCCCGACCCCAATCACGATGGGTTTGGTGGCGATGGCCGACACCAGAACAAACCCGGTGATGAAGGTGCCCGCGAGGGCTCCGACGGTGCCTGCCGCGGACAGTCCGCCGACAACTTCGCCGGTGGCGCCAAGGTCGGTGAGGCGCAGCTTGGCCGCCATGGGGCTGATAGCGCTCAGAACCGCGGCGGGGGCAAAGAATGCGAGCAGGGTGAGCGCCACGATGGCCACCGGGCTGTCGCCAAAGGCGGGCCCGGTCAGGGCCACGATGGGTAGCGACGCCCATGACAAGAGGCCACCGACCATGAGCATCGGGCCGATGAAGCGTTCGGCCGACCCGCGGTCAGCGAGCTTGCCGCCAACGGAGTTGCCCAGCGCAATACCTGCCAACACCGTGCCGATGATGCCTGTGAAGGTCTCCAGCGATACCCCGATGTAGGGCGCCATCAGCCGACCAGCCAGAATTTCAAGGACCAGAACGGCCGCGGAAGTGAAGAACACCAAGAGCTGGGCAGACCGCTTCGTCACCGCACCAAGGTAGTTCGAGAATCCGACGAGCTTGGCTCAACATCGGCGCGTGCGTGGCCGATGGATCTCTTGGTTGGTATCCCCAGGAGGTCCAAAAGCAGTGAACGTACTTATTGTTGATGACAGCTCAGTCATGCGGAAGCTGGTTCGGCGCGGTTTGCGCCAAGCGGGTTTCGAAGGACATGACTACGAAGAAGCTGAAGATGGTGCCGAGGCACTCGAAAAGATTCGTGGCGGCACCGTCGACGTTGCCCTTGTCGACTGGAACATGCCGAATATGACCGGCATCGAGATGCTCGAAGCCCTCCAAGGCGACGACGTCAAGGTCAAGGTCGGTTTCGTGACCTCGGAATCAACCCCTGAAATGCGCGCCCGCGCATCCACTGCCGGCGCAGCGTTCTTCATCACCAAGCCCTTCACCCCCGACTCGCTGCAAGCAGCGCTGTCGAGCACCCTGGACTGATCACCATGCAGTACCCCGAACCAGCCGACTTTCGATCCTTGCTCCAAGACCTCATCGGTAAGGATGTGTCTGTCAGCGCAGCGAGCGGTGTTGATCCTTCCGCAATGGGTCACAGCACGTTTGTGTTCGTCGATGACGACGACGTACCGCGCTGTTACGCCGGGTCTGACTTGGCGTTGGCGCACTCGATGGGCGCAGCTCTGGCGATGATGCCAGCCGGCCGCGCCAATGAGACCGCACCAGACGCCGACCTGCTTGAGTTCAACCGCGAGGTCGTCAACGTCATCTCCGGTCAGATCAACAACCTGAACAAGGTTCACATCCGCCTGATTCCCGGTTCTGACGGCAAGATGGAGTGGCCTCACGGCAAGGCCACCACCGCCTACACCGTCGAGGTTGAGGGTTATCGGCCAGGAATTTTCGCTTTCGCAGCTGTGTGACCTGTGCCGTCACCGCCGATGGGCGGTGACGGCATGACAGCTAGGTGAAAGATCCATTCCGGCATATTTCGGTCGGCTACAGCCCGCCAGCTCGGTGCCGACCGAATCGAGCATGGATCAGATCGACCAGCTCTGGATACTTGTTGCTACCGCACTCGTGCTGCTCATGCAGTGCGGGTTTTTGCTGCTTGAAACGGGGATGACCCGGGCCAAGAACTACATCAACGTGGCGGTCAAGAACCTGGTCGACTTCGGGATGGCCATCTTGATGTTCTGGTTGCTGGGCTCGGCTCTCATGTTCGGCGACAGCGCGTTGGGAGGCCTGGTTGGGTTCTCCGGGTTTGCTCCTGACCTCACCACAATCGCGTCGGAATCGACCACCTTCTTCTTGTTCCAGGCTGTCTTCGCCGGAACCACCGTCACGATTATCTCCGGCGCCATTGCTGAACGAACATCGTTCAGTGGCTACTTCGGCATCGTGTTGTCGATGGCGTTCGTGTACCCCATCTTCGGTCACTGGGTCTGGGGTGGCGGGTGGCTCGCCAACCAGGGTTTCGTCGACTTCGCCGGTTCGACCGTGGTGCACAGCATGGGCGGGTGGGCCGCGCTGGCAGCGATGATCGTCATTGGGGCGCGTCGTGGGCGGTTCAATGATGACGGAACCGCGTCGCCGATTCGCCCATCGAACCTGCCACTGGCCATGACCGGCGGATTGATCTTGTGGTTCGGCTGGATCGGGTTCAACGGAGGATCGACGTTGGCGTTCGACGAGACCGTGCCCGGCATCGTCGCCGTCACCATCCTCGGTGGCGCGGCAGGTCTGATGGCGGCTCTGCTCCTCGGGCTCGTCCGGGAGGGGTATCCGGTACCGAGTGCTCCGCTCAACGGCTCGCTTGCTGGCCTCGTGGCCATTACCGCAGGCCCCCACGTGTTTCCGGCCTGGGCGGCGATCCTGGTCGGTGCTGTCGGTGGAGTGATCGCAGTTCTTGGCGAGGACCTGCTCGAAAAGCTCCGCATCGACGACGCCGTTGGGGCAGTGCCCGTCCACCTCATGGCAGGCATGTGGGGAACACTGGCGGTTGGGATCTTCGGGCGTCTTGACGTATTGGGCACCGACCACTCGCGGCTTGGCCAGATCGGAGTCCAGCTGCTTGGCATCGGTGCCGCCGCCTTGTGGGGCTTTGGCGGGTGCATCGTGATGTTCAAGGCCATCAACGCGTTCGTGCCGCTGCGAGTCTCAGCTGAACATGAGGACGAAGGGCTGAACGTGGCCGAGCATCGCGAACCAACGGCGCTGCTCGACCTGTTGCACCGCATGGAGTACCAAGCCCGCACCGGGGCCATTTCTGAGCCCATCGAAGCCGAAAGCTTCACCGAGGTGGGCCAGATCGCCAATCAGTTCAACGGGCTGACCGATCAGCTGCGCTCGATGTCGTCGATCGCTGAGAAGATCGCCGCTGGCGAACTCGACGTCGATGTGGTGCCTCGGTCAGACCAAGACACCTTCGGTATCGCCTTTCGTCGAATGGTCCGAGATCTGAGGTCGACCGTGCGCGGTATTGCGACAACGGCCAACGAGCTCACCTACTCGGCCTCGACGCTGGCCCAGCTGACCGATGCTGTGGAATCCGGTGTCGGAGTGCAACGACATGGCGTCGAGCGTGGCGAGTTCGCCTTTGGCCGCGTGCGTGGCCTGATTGACGACCTCGCATCGAGCGTTGACGATCTGGCCCAGCGAACAGGCAACGCCCTCGATCAGCTCGTTGTGCTCGTGACCGACGCCACCGATGCCACGGCCCGCGCCGATCAGGCCGCTGAACGGTCCGCGTCGCGAGCACGAGAAGGTGGTTCGGATCTGCGAAGTGCCGTGGTTGCCATCGACCGCTCGGCCTCGGAGATCTCCGGCATCGTCGAAACCGTTCGATCGATCGTGGACACCACCAAGTTGTTGTCGTTGAACGCCAACATCGAAGCGGCCCGTGCCGGAGAGCACGGAAAGGCCTTCGCTGTTGTGGCTGAAGAGGTTCACCAACTCGCCGGCGAAGCCATGACGTCCCTTGGCGAGATCGAAGAAGCTGTTGCTGGCCTGCAGTCGACCGCAGCGGGCGCGGTGACCCTCGTGGACGGTGTGGTCGGTGACGTTGTCGCCCTCGCTGATTCGACGCGCACCGAAATTGGGGTGGCCGCCCACGTGTCATCGAGCGAGATTGCGACCGCCCGTGAACTGCAGTCGTCGTTCGACGGATTGTCGACCAAGGTCGCAGCAGTGGCACGCGACCTTCAAAGTGAAGCCGACGATGCCCGCATGGCGATCGAATCCATCGCCCAGGTCGGACGCGAGAACGAGGCGGTGGTTGCCGACTTCCGTCAGCTCAGCGATGAGGTCCAGCAAGGGGCCAAGAACGTCGACGAGCGCATCTCACGATTTGATCGAGGTTCAACAGCACGGCGCTAGGTGGGCCACAATGGTGAGATGTTGTTGACCTCGCTCGAAATGTCCCCGATCGACTTCGAGGCCGCCACTGGTTGGGCGGCCAAGCCGGAGGGCATGTGTAAGGGCGATGTCTGCGTCCCTGTCGATGGGGCGACGTCGCCTGACGGCCTCGTCAACGTGAGCGCGGTCGCGGAACGGCTCGGCATGGCCTTGGTCGAAAGTCCCGATGGTCTGTGGGCCCTCGGCCCTGAGAGCGGAGGTCGTGCGCTCACGACCACGCTCGTGCCCTCCATTGTCTTGCCTGACCTCGATGGCAATGCGTTCGATCTCGCGACGCTTCGGGGTCGAAAGGTGGTGCTGGTCGCCTGGGCCAGCTGGTGAGGCTGCCGAGACGACCTGCCCGTGTGGCAGGCACTGCACACAGAACTTGAGCCACTCGGTGTCACCGTCGTGACGGTTGCCCTCGACTTTGACCCCGAACAGGCCCGCGAATGGATCGAGGCTGCGGCGCCGACGCATCCATCGGTGATCGACACCCGACACCGGATCGACGCCTTGCTCGGCATCTGCAATGTGCCCATGGCCGTATGGATCGACGAGGACGGCCATCTCGTGCGTCCAGCCGAAGGAGCGTCGATCAAGGCCTCTGCGGTGCACCAGATGGAGATCACCGACGCCCTCCCAGAACGAATGCAAGTCGCACTACGTGAGCTCCAAGCCATGCCCGATAGTGGCGAGGCGTATCGGGCCGCGATTGTTGACTGGGCCACGAACGGCGCCAACAGCCGATTTGCCCTCGACGCACATCAGGTCATCGACAAGTCGCAGCCTCGCCCCGCGGCGCACAGCCGGGCGGCCGCAATGTTCGAGATTGGCACTCACCTTCACCGCACGGTTGGCAAGCACGCTGCGATCGAGTGGTGGAAACAGGCCCACGACTTGCACCCCGAAAACTGGACCTACAAGAGGCAGGCGTGGACGCTTGAAAGCACCCCAGCGGGCGCGGCGTCTGACAAGGCCCAAGAGGTTGGCGAGGTCTACGGCACCTCGTGGCTCGATGAGGTGCTCAAGATGGGTGGCGGCGTCAACTATGTGATTGCGCCCGACCTATAGGCCAGCCGGGTCCAGGCTGAACGCGGCGAGGGTGAGAGGGCCAGTATCGATCTCGGCCGTCGCCGGTCGCTTGTGGCCACCAACCCAGACCGCCACTGTCTCATTGGCCATGGCGTTCTTCACCCATTGGGAGTTTGGTCGAACAGTCGATGCGAGCACCTTGGAGCCAGCACGAAACGCGACGAGGGGCACCTGCCGGGGCAGGCCACTGGTGCGCCCCGTGGTTTCGACGACGACGAGCCCAGCCCCGAACCGAAGCGGTGACCCGAGCCCAGCCTTCACCGCAGGCAGCACGACCCGGTTCAGGCCCCGAAATGCCCGCTTGGTGATCTCGGCTCGAAGTTCGTTCGGTCTGGGCAGGTTGCGCATATGGTCAACAACGCCGAACGGTCGGCATTGATTCCTGCCGTCGCCCAGCACTGCTGGGTCCAAAGTGAGTGACTAGTGTCGGCGAATGCGCCGCAACACACCCCGGATACCGCCCCTCGATCAGTCGGCGTGGTCCGACGAGATCGCAGCCCAATTGGCTCCTCTGGCCTCCTCGGATGGTCGTGCCGACAATGTCTTCACCACCATGGCGAACCACCCAAAGCTGATGAAGCGCTGGATGGTGTTCGCGGGCCACATCCTGGGTAAGTCAACACTGCCGGAACGAGAACGCGAGCTCGTCATCCTACGAGTCGGGTGGAATTGTCAGGCCGGATATGAGTTTGCCCAGCACACCGTGATTGGGCTGCGGTCAGGACTCACCGATGACGAGATCGAACGGCTCAAAATCGGCGCTGACGCGCCGGGCTGGTCCGACCTCGATGCCACGCTGTTGCGTGCCGTCGACGAGTTGTGGTCGAGCTGCGACATCGGCGACGAGACGTGGTCGGCGTTGAGCGAACATCTCGGCACCGAGCAGCTGATGGATCTGGTGTTCACCGTTGGCCAGTACCAGCTGGTGTCGATGGCACTGAACAGTTTCGGTGTCCAGCTCGACGACTATCTGCCCCGATGGTCAGGTGCTGATGGCTTGACCGACTGACCCACGCAATAGGGTTGCGCCATGGCTTGTGTTTCACGTTCTCGTGTTGTCTTGGCGTCGGCCGACGACATCTGGTCGGTGTTGTCGGCGTTCGCCGACATCAGCCAATGGGCTCCCAATGTCGATCATTCGTGCATGATGTCCGACATCATCTCTGGCGTTGGCGCGGTCCGGCGTATCCAGACGGGCTCAACGGTGGTGCTTGAGACCGTGCTGACCTGGGAGCCGAACGCCGAGCTGTCGTACCGCCTTGACGGGCTACCCCCGGTACTGCGGTCAGTCGTCAACTCGTGGACCCTGACCCCAAACGGCGCTGGATCGACCCTGGTGGTGCTCACGTCGACCATCGATGCCGGCTCGCGTCCCCCTCAACGGGCCATCGCGGCCGCGGTGGCCAAGAAGCTGGCGTCGGCATCAGATCAAATGCTCGACGGCCTCATGGCTGACCTGCGCCACCGCTCCAAGGTTGGGGGTGTGGCATGACACAGCAGCAGGCATCGGGGCGCCCCGACATCATCGTGATCCTGACCGACGAGGAGCGAGCCGCACCGCCCTATGAATCGTCAGAGCTTGCCGACTGGCGCCGCGACGTCCTGACTGGGGCCCGTTGGTTCGACGACCATGGGGTGTCATTTGGACGCCACTACACCGGATCGCTGGCGTGCGTTCCGAGCCGTCCCACCTTGTTCACTGGTCAGTACCCCGACGTGCATGGGGTGACCCAGACCGACGGCCTGGGAAAAAGCGCCGACGATTCGCGCATGCGTTGGTTGCGTGCCGGGGAGGTGCCAACGCTTGGCAACTGGTTTGAAGCTGCGGGCTATGACACCCACTACGACGGCAAGTGGCACATCTCCCATGCCGATCTGACCGATCCGGTCACCGGCGAGGTCATCGCCACCAACGACGACGATGGCAATATCGACGCCGCCGCGGTAGCGCAGTATCTCGACGCCAACCCGCTGGCCCCGTACGGGTTCTCCGGCTGGGTTGGGCCCGAACCGCACGGGGCCGGTCTGGCCAACGCGGGCGTGCGGCGCGATCCGCTCATTGCCGAGCGCACCGTGGCATGGCTCGAAGACCGTTATGCCCGGCGAGCGGCTGGCGACGCCGACGCATGGCGGCCGTTCTTGCTCGTCGCGAGTTTTGTGAACCCCCACGACATTGTGCTGTGGCCGGTTTTTGCCCGCCGGGGCTTGCCGTCGGGAACCACCGACGTCGCCGTACCCGCTGTTGGCCCGGCTGCGACGGCCAACGAAGACCTGTCGACCAAGCCGGCGGCCCAGATCGCGTTCCGTGAGGCGTACCCAACGGCGTACGGCCCGGCCGTGGCGGTGAAGCGCTCCTATGAGGCCCAAGCCCATAAATATCGCGAGCTGTACATGAGGCTCCACGCCCAGGTCGATGCCCCGCTCGACCGGGTGCGTCGGGCCGTGACCGATGCCGTGGCAGCGGGAGGCGGCGAGGCCGTCTTGGTGAAGACGTCAGACCACGGCGACCTGCTCGGGGCCCACGGCGGTCTGCACCAGAAGTGGTTCAACCTCTATGACGAGGCCACCAGGGTGCCGTTCGCGGTCGCCCGCGTCGGTGCTGAGTCTGGCCCGCCGTCCCAGCCGACCCGGATCGACGACATGGCGACCTCACATGTCGACCTCGTACCCACCCTGCTTGGCGCGGCCGGTATCGATGTCGACGCCACCGCTGAGGTGTTGCGGGCATCATTTTCTGAGGTGCATCCGCTACCGGGTCGCAATCTCATGCCCATCGTCGTTGGCGACGCACCCATCGATCGAGACCGACCGGTGTACATCGTCACTCGGGACAACATGCTCGAAGGCGACTCTGAAGCCTCCGGACTGGCCCAGCGCTTCGATCGACTCAAGCGGACCCCGCCGCCGCTCCGGATCCGGGTGCCAGCCCATGTGGCCGCGAACTTTGAAGGTCTCGTTGGGCGGCCCGCTTCGGGGGGTGACTCGTTGTGGAAGATCGTACGAACCTTCGACGACCCCGCCACGTGGACCGACCCGGGAGTCCGCCATCTCGCGGCTACCGGTCCGGCCGGACGGGTGTACCGGTACGAACCGCTTCCTGACCAGTGGGAGCTGTACGACCTGGGTGCTGACCCGATCGAATCGGCCAACCTGGCCACATCGCTCGACCATCGAGCAGTCTTTGACGAGATGGTAGTCATGCTGGCCACCGAGCGAGACCGGGCCGTCCCGACCCGAAACCAGCCGTGGCCCTATGCCCAACGCACTCCAACGGGTGCTCACGAGCAGGCTGCAGCCCCGGCACCAGCTCAACGTTTGAGGGCCCTGGCCCGCCGGATGGGTCTGCACCCTGACGACGATCAGGTCACCGATACCCGGGTGCAAGCAGCGGTGGCTGGTCGCCGAGCCCTGATCGTCGCGACCAATCACGGCACCCTCGACGATGGCCGCCCGACTGGTGTATTTGCCAGCGAGATGACGGTCCCGTACTACGCCTTTGCTGACGCAGGAATGATTGTTGATGTTGCCAGCCCGCGGGGCGGCCACATCCCCGGCGATCCCCAGTCGTGGCGGCCCGTGGTGCGCACAGCCGACGACGAGCGGTTCATGGCCGATGCCCACTATCAGGCCCAGTGCGAGCACTCTCTTGGGCTCAGCGACATCAACCCTGCCGACTACGACATTGTGTTCTTCGCGGGGGGATGGGGCGCATCATTTGATTTCGCAACGTCACCAGAGGTCGGCGAGTTCGTGTCAGCGGCCGACGCCGCGGGCCGCATCATCGGCGGTGTGTGCCATGGCCCGCTGGCGCTCGCTGGCGGCACGACTGTCGACGGACGCCCCCTGGTCGAAGGTCGCCGGATCAGCGCTGTGACCGACAAGCAGGTGACCGAACTCGGCATCACGTCCACCCCATTTCATCCCGAGACCGAGCTGAGGAAGGCCGGTGCGCTGTTTGAGTCAGCAACTGCTCGCCGCGACATCCTCGCCAATCACTGGGTGGTCGATGGGAGGCTGGTGACTGGCCAGAACCAGAACGCCGGCCCCATGGTTGCCCGCGAAATGATGCAGCTCCTCGCCGACCCCGAGCACGCCGTGTCCTAGGCCCCCACCTGGCCCTTCCGGCGCCGAAAACCGTCGCCACAGCGACGTCAACGTGGGTCGGGACTGCGTAGGCGGGTGGAGATCTGACGTGCAACCGCGCCCAAACTCAGCACCACCAAGCCGCCAACAACGGCCCTCGCAGGCAGCGAGACCACCAACACGACGCAACCGACCAGGCCGACCCAGGCCAGCGCGCGCGGGAACCGACGTTCGTGGGGCTGGAGCTTGAGAGCCGCCGCATTCGTCACCGCGTAGTACGTCAGAACCGCAACACCAGACACTGCAATCGAACTGCGCAGATCGAGCAGCGCTATCAGGGCAACCACCACCGCAGTGACGACGAACTCGGCCCTCAGTGGGAGGTTGCGACGAGCGTCGATATGGGCCAGCCAAGACGGCAGTTCGCCGTTGCGGGCCATAGCCAAGCTCGTTCTCGAAACCCCTGGGATGAGATTCAGCAGCACTCCGAGGGCCGCGATGGCGGCTCCGACCCGGGTCAGGGTCTCGGCCCAACCCAATGTGCCGGTGCGGGCAACGTCGAGCAAGGGCGCGTCGGCGGCGGCGAGTTGGACCGCTGGCACGCTCGCCAAGGCCGTCACCCCAACCACGGCGTACACCACCAGCACGGCTCCGAGCGCCAGTGGGATCGCTCTCGGAATCGTCACCTCGGGGTCGCGAACCTCTTCACCCAGCGTTGCGATTCGGGCATACCCAGCAAAGGCGAAGAACATGAATCCGGCTGCCTGCAGCCAGTCGTACAGATTGCCGTCGATGGGGGTGAGACGTGACAGGTCGGCTGGTCCGCCCCAGGCGCTCACCATGATGGCTAACAAGGTGATGGTCGATACCGTCAGCAGCACCTTGGTGACGGCGACGGTTCGAGACAGGCCGCCGACGTTGACGCACGCAATCGCAATCACCGCCGCGATCGCAGCAGCCTTGGGGTGGTCGGGCCACACGTACGCGCCGACCGTGAGCGCCATTGCAACACACGAAGCGGTCTTGCCTACGACGAATCCCCAGCCCGCCAGATGGCCCCAGCCGTGGCCGAGGCGGTACCGGCCATACACATAAGTGCCTCCCGACTCGGGGTGAACTGCGGCCAGTGCAGCCGACGAGGTGGCGTTGCAGAACGCCACCAAGCCAGCGATCGCAAGCCCGACAATGAGCCCGGTTCCTGCCGCGCCCGCCGCTGGGCCCCATGCGGCAAAGACCCCGGCACCGATCATGGACCCGGCACCAATCACAACGGCGTCGCTCACGCCAAGGGTCCGTTGTAGTTCTCCGCCAGACATCTCGCGACCGTAGCCACCAACGAGCACGACCGGGGCCGCCCCACGCCGTCTTCACCGGCTGTCTGTTATCCGTTCACCTGTAGCAACCCCACCGGCGCCGAAAACTGTCGCTAGAGCAACACAAACGTGGGTCGGGCCCCTGGCCGTCGTCAGCCAGGATCTTTGGGTAGACCCAAGATTCGTTCGCCGATCAGGTTTCGCTGGATCTGCGATGATCCACCAGCGATCCGGCCGCCGGGTGCGGCCAGCAGCGAATGCGACGCAGGCCCCGAGACCATCCCGTGCGGACCGGCCAGGTCGGCACGCAGCTCGGCGATGTCGAAGCTCAACTCGGTGATTCCGAGCTTGTTCAGCGACGAACCGATCGAGGCGTCCGGGCCCTGCCGCATTCCCATATAGCTGTACGCCTTGCCCCGATTGAGCAGGCCGATGAGCCGACTTCGTTCGGTCGGATCAAGCCCAGCCTCACCACCAAGGTTGCGGAGCGCATCTAGACGTCGTTGGGCCCCGATTGCAGCGGCACCGATCGAGCCGCGTTCGTTGGTGAGGGTCGTCATCGCGACGCGCCACCCATCGTGAACTGCACCAAGCAAGGCGTCACTCGGGAGGCGAACGTGGTCGAAGAAGACTTCGTCGAACTCGGTTTCGCCGGTCATCTGTCGCAATGGCCGGGTGTCGATCCCGGGAGTTGCCATGTCGACGATGAAGAACGAGATGCCGCGGTGCTTTGGCGCATCGGCATCCGTGCGGGCCATCAGGATGCCCCAGTCACTGAAGTGTCCACCTGAACACCACACCTTTTGGCCGTTCACGACCCACTCGTCACCATCAGCAATGGCTGTGGTGGACAATGATGCCAGGTCCGATCCGGCGTCGGGCTCGGAGAACAGCTGGCACCACACCTGATCAGCTTGGATGATCGCCTTCAGGTGCTGGGTTTTCTGAGCGTCGGTGCCGTAGAGCTGGAGGGCCTGACCGGCCAGAACGAAGCCGACCATATTGATGAACGGTGGCACCTCGGCCTCGGCGCACACCTCGAGCCAGACGGCCTGGTGGGCCGGAGTGAGCCCGCGCCCACCGTGCTCGGCTGGCCAATGGATGCCAGCCCAGCCAGCGTTGAACAGCCGTCGCTGCCACGCCACACCGTCGTCGTAGAACCGCTCGGGCATGATGGCGCCGTAGTTGGGCGGGGCAAACTCTCGATGAGCCCCTATCCACGCCGCGGCCTCGTTGCGAAACGCATCAAGTTCATTGATCACCGCGCGACCGTACCCAACAGACCCTCCTGCCACCGAAAACCAGGGCCAGAGCACCGGATTTCGGTGGAGGCTTCCTATAGTCGGGCGGTAGTGATCCTTGCCGCTGCTGCTCCACCACTGTTTGAGGACTTGGCGTTGCTGGTGGTCGCGGGCTCGATCGTGGCCTATCTGTCGTCGAAGCTGGGCACGGTTCCGATCATTGGTTTCCTCGTCGCCGGAGCCGTCATCGGTCCGAACGCGGCGGGCCTCGTGAGCGACATCGATCTGGTCAATCAGGCCGCCGACATCGGTGTCATCTTGTTGCTGTTCACCATTGGCATCGAGTTCAGCCTGAGCCGACTTCGTCAGCTCGCCGCCCTCATCTTGGGCGGGGGAGCCATCCAGGTCGGTCTCACCACTGCGATGGTGACCGGTCTCGTTCTGGTGTGGGGCGCAGATTGGAAAACCTCGGTCTACACCGGCATGTTGGTCGCCTTGAGCACGACGGCGATTGTGCTGAAGCTCCTCGCTGATCGACGAACCACCGCCAGCCCGACCGGACGGGTCGCCATTTCATTCCTCATCTTTCAAGACCTCGCCGTCGTCGCGATGGTGCTCATTGTGCCAATGCTGGGTGGCGACGGGGGGAGCGCGACCGACCTGATCTGGGCCTTTGCCAAAGCCATCGGGATCGTGGTCGCCGTGTTGATTGCTGCGAGAACCCTGATGCCCAGGCTGCTCGAAGGCGTCGCCCGCACGTGCTCAGCCGAGATCTTCCTCTTGGCCATCGTGGCGGTGTGTTTCGGGACCGCCTACCTGACGAGCCTGCTCGATGTTTCGGTGTCGCTTGGTGCGTTTCTTGCTGGCCTGATGGTGAGCGAGAGCCGCCTGTCCGAGCAGGCCCTCGGCGACATCATGCCCTTGCAGATCCTCTTTTCGGCGACCTTCTTTATCTCCGTGGGGATGCTCCTCGACTTTGGATACCTGGCCGACAACGTGCTGTTCGTGGCCGGGCTGGCGGTGGCGATCGTTGTCATCAAGTTGATCGGAACGGCAGTGGCGGCCGCGGTGTTGCGACAACCCAAAGCCGTCGTTGCTTCGTCGGCGCTTGTTCTGGCCCAAATCGGCGAGTTCTCCTTCGTTCTCGAACGCGTGGGAGCCGACGTCGGCCTGGTTCCGGCCGGAATCTCCGAGGGTTCTGACGCCTTCATCGCCGTCACCGTCGTGCTGATGGTGGCGACGCCCTTCATGATTCGCTTGGCCGAAATCGTGGCCGAACGGTTCGATGTCGGCATCATTCCCGGATCATCGACCCCCGATGTCGAGGTGCCGGTCCACGGTCACGCCGAGATCCACGACCACATCCTCGTTGTCGGGTACGGCGAGCGGTCCAAGACTCTGGTGCGGGCCCTCGAGCTCGCCGAGCTGACGTATCTCATCACAACGGTCGACCCTGACGCCGCCCTGTCGGCGTCGGCAGAGGGTCGCCGGGTGTTGTCAGGCGATATTGCTCGCCGATTCATCGCCGAGCAGGCCGGAGTCGATCGGGCGCGAGTAGTGGTTGTTGCCGACGACGACCTCGAACGCGTTCATCAGGTGGGCTCGCTGGTGCGATCGGTCAATGCCCACGCGGCCATCTTTGCGAGGACGGCAACCACCCAGGACGCAGCCCACCTTCAGGCCACTGGACTCTTCACCCACGTGGTGGCTGACGACACCGCAGCCACCGACGCTCTGCTCAGCCACGCCCTGGGTTCGCTTGCCCTCCCGGAACGTCTGATCGAGGTGGTCTTCGAAGGCGCCGTCGGCACCCTTGCGCCCAGTGAGGTGGCCGGAGCCGTGTCGACCTCCGACGTCATCAACACCCACCTTGACCCTGAGGGCTGCGAACACGCCCATGAGGCCCGGCCCATCACCCCGTCGGCGACGGGCTGCCAAGAATGTATGGCCGACGGTGACCGTTGGGTCCACCTTCGGGTCTGCCTTGTTTGTGGTCATGTCGGCTGCTGCGACAGTTCGCCACGGCGTCATGCCCGCAGCCACTTCCATGCCACCGGGCATCCGCTGATGGCGTCGCTCGAACCTGGCGATCATTGGGCGTGGTGCTTCGTTGATCGCGTGACGCTGCCCACGACGTAGGAGCCCGAACATGACAGATGTGCGCCCATTCACGATCGACATCGCCGCCGACAAGCTCGACGACCTACGCCGCCGCTTAGCGAACACACGGTGGCCCGACGCCGAAACGGTCGACGACTGGTCGCAGGGCGTCCCGCTGAGCTATGCCCAAGAGCTGGCGGCGTACTGGCGCGACAGCTACGACTGGCGGGCCACCGAATCCCGGCTGAACCGACTCGACCACTTCGTCACCGTGCTCAATGGGGTAGATGGGCTCAATGGGGTAGATGGGCTCAATGGGGTAGATGGGCTCAACGGGGTCGATCGGCTCGACGGGCTCGACATTCACTTCATCCACCAGAGGTCGAAGCACCCCGATGCGACGCCACTGCTGATCACCCATGGCTGGCCCGGTTCGATCGTCGAGTTCGATCGCATCATCGAGCCCCTCGTCGATCCGGTCGCCCACGGCGGGAACCCAGACGATGCGTTCCATGTGATCGCTCCGTCGCTGCCCGGGTATGGGTTCAGTGCCAAACCCGCCACCCCAGGTTGGGGAGTCGACCGCATCGCTGAAGCGTGGACCACCCTGATGGAACGGCTCGGCTACGACCGCTTCATGGCCCAAGGCGGCGACTGGGGTTCTGCGGTCACGACCGAACTCGGTCGTCGAGGCGGCAGCTGTTTCGCTATCCATCTGAACATGCCACTCGGCCGCCCCAGCCCCGAACAGGTCGAGGCCATGCAGGCTGGCGACGTGCAGCCCGACGAACTGGCCGCCATCGAAGCGCAGAAGTACTACCGCGACTGGGACGCGGGCTACTCCAAGCAGCAGTCGACCCGACCTCAGACCCTTGGGTATGGACTGGCCGACTCGCCAGTTGGCCAGATGGCATGGATCGTCGAAAAGTTCTGGGCCTGGACCGACTGCGACGGCCACCCGGAGAACGCGTTAAGCCGAGACCAGATGCTCGACAACGTGATGCTGTACTGGCTCAGCGGAGCTGGAGCATCGTCAGCGCGCCTGTATTGGGAGAGCTTCGGCACCTTTGGCCAAGGGGCCAGGGTCGAGGTGCCGACCGGGGTCGCATCGTTCCCCAAGGAGATCATCCGCGGCCCGCGGCGCTGGTGCGAGAACAGCTACAACATCGTCCACTGGTCCGACATGGAGCGCGGCGGACACTTCGGCGCGTTCGAACAGCCCGACGCGTTCGTCGCTGACCTGCGCGCCTTCGCCGCACGGTTGCGATAGCCGCCAGCCGAGGCCTGAGCGGCTCCGCTCTGGGGCTAACGGGCATCCACAGCACCGCCGTCGACGGCGATGTCAGCTCCGGTGATATGCCATGCCGCCTCACTCGCGACAAAGGCCACCACCCGGCCGATGTCGACCGGGTCGGCAAGACGTTCGGTCAGGTTGGGCATCATGTGCTGTAGCGCCCACGCCTGGCCGGCCTCCCAGTCGGTCTCGACGCCAGCCCGAGTGGCCCGCCGGAGGATCATGTCGCGCACCTCGTCCGTTGCGATCATTCCGGGGCTGACGACATTGGCGGTTACCCCTGTGCCGCGCAGCTCCTGGGCCAGCGAACGCACGATGCCGTGCAGCCCGGCCTTGGCCCCGTAGTACGCCGGGTTGTTCTGGCCCGGCATGCGGCTGCCAACCGTGCCGACGAAGATGCAACGGCCCCAGCCGCGTTCCACCATTGAGGTGGTGGCGAGTTGGGTCAGGCG
>CAYGMW010000006.1:0-1417 GCA_964350975.1 uncultured Acidimicrobiales bacterium
GAGCCTGTTCGGCTCGTACCATCAGCGGTCGGATGAGCGTCTACGCCACGGAAGAATTCACCACCGAAGAACAAGACGTTCTCCGGCGATATTTCACCAACCTCGACCAGCCGGTCTTTGCGTTGGTGAACCTGCCCGAGGTTGTCAAGGGGGCGTTGTTCGCGCGCTACTCCAGGACCCACAAGAGCTTGCGGCGCTTGTTCCTCGACGAATTCGTCGACGATCTCGACATCGCCGGCGATGCCAGCGTCGATGCCACCATTGGCCTCGAACGCGCCGATGACCTCTACCAGAAGGTGTTCGTCGAATACGGCGACGACTCTGTCGCCCAACTGGGCGGCGTGCACCTGGCGTGCGAACAGTCGTCGAACCTGCTCACCAAGGTGCTCGAGCGGGGCCGGCTGATGTCGTACCTCGAACAGTCGACCCGCTATTTGGCCTACGACAACCGTCTCGGTGGCCGCTACCGCTACTACCGCGACCCCGAAGTGCTCGCGTCGAATATGGGCACCCGATACATCGGCGATATGGACCGGATCTTTGATTCCTACGCCGAGCTGTCGGGCCCCATGCTCGACTTTTTCAAAGCCAACCATCCCAAGCCGGCTGACGTTTCTGATTTCGCCCACCGCCAGACCGTCAAGGCCATGGCATTCGACTCGATCCGGGGCATGCTTCCGGCCGCGAGCCTGTCGAACGTGGGCATATACGGCACGGGCCAAAGTTATGAAGCCCTCCTGCTGCGTATGCGCTCACATGCGCTGCCCGAAGCTCGGCTGTATGCCGACATGATGCTGGCCGAGCTGCGCAAGGTCATCCCGTCGTTCTTGCGTCGGGTCGACATTGCCGAACGTGGCGGCGTGTGGTCGAGCTACTTCGCCGACAACCGTGACGCAATGGAAGCCATGACGACGTCGGTGCTCGGCGGTGTCGAAGGTCCTGATCCCGTTGACGGCAGTCCGGGGGTCGACCTGGTCGACTGGGATCCCGACGGCGAGAACAAGGTCATCACGGCCATGTTGTACGCCTACTCGACACTGCCCGAACGCACGATTGCCGACCATGTGGCCCAGATGTCGACCGACGACAAGCTGGCCGTCGTGCGCGCCTATGCGGGCGACCGGACGAATCGGCGTCACCGGCCAGGTCGGGCTCTCGAACGCACCGACTACCGTTTCGACATCTTGAGCGACTACGGAGCGTTCCGCGATCTGCAGCGCCACCGGATGCTGACCGTCGATTGGCAGACCCTGAGCCCTCGTCACGGTTTCGTGCGGCCCGAAGCAATCGACGTGGCCGGTCACACTGCTGCGTTCAACCGCGTGATGGACCGCTCTGCGGCCCTGTACGACGACCTGCTCGTCGAACATCCACGCCAGGCGGCCTACGCGGTATCGATGGCGTTCCGAATTCGCTA
>CAYGMW010000006.1:1517-5248 GCA_964350975.1 uncultured Acidimicrobiales bacterium
TCGAACATCCACGCCAGGCGGCCTACGCGGTATCGATGGCGTTCCGAATTCGCTACTCGATGCAGCTCAACGTCCGTTCGGCCATGCACACCCTCGAGCTGCGCTCTGCACCCCAAGGCCATCCTGCGTATCGACGAGTGGCTCAGCAGATGTATCGCCAGATCGGCGACGTCGCAGGGCATCACGCGCTGGCCGAACTGTTCGGTTTCATGGACATGAGCGACGGCGGGACGGGTCGACTCGACGCCGAACGCCGCGCTGATGAGCGGCGCACCCGCTAGTTCGTCGGGTCCGATGTGACACCCGTCACCGTCTCATGCGGTGCACAACAGTCGACGACAGGCCAAGCTGGACGCATGTCGACTCAACGCAACCCCATCGACCTCGCCCTCGACGTGTTTGTGTTCGCACCCTTGGGTGCCACCATCGAGTTCTGGGACAAGATGCCTGATCGAGCCCGTCTGGGCCGCGAACGTTTGGGCAGCCAAGCTCCCGCGGCTCGAATGATCGGCGAGTTCGCAGTCAAAGCCGGTCGCAAGAAGGTCGAAGCCAGGGTCGACGAGCTGGCCGCCGCGGGTCGTCGTCGAGCCGGCGCCGCATCGCCGTCGACCGCACCTGCCGAACCGGTCGAGGCTGGCACTGCTGAGACTGCTCTCGTTGAGGCTGGCACTGAGGCACCGGTCGAGCTGGCGATCAACGACTACGACGGCTTGCCGGCGGTCCAGATCATTCCCATGTTGGCCACCCTGTCGGCCGACGAACGGGTTGCGATTCGCGCCCACGAGGTTGCGGGCCGAGGCCGCCGAACTATCCTGGGCAAGCTCGATCAGCTCGACGCGGCGGACGTTTCATGAACAGCTCCGGACCAACCGTCGCAGCTCGCGAGGCCACTGTTGATGATCTGCCGGCCATTGTTGCCATCGCTCAAGTCGGACTCGACGAACAACGCGACGCCCGTGGCGGCTCGGTCTGGGCCGTGCGTGAGACCCGTCCCGCTCCGTTTGAGCTGAGCTTGCGCGAGTCAATCACTGATCCGGACAAGATCGTCTTTGTCGGAACAATCGATGATGTGGTGGTCGGCTACGTGGCAGTGCGCGCCGAACACCTTCGTTCTGGCGACGCGCTTGGCGTCATCGAAGACCTGCACGTGCTGCCCGAAGCTCGAGAGGTCGGCGTGGGCGAAGCCCTCGTGGGCGTGGTGCTGCCGTGGTGCGAAGCACGAGACTGTGTGGGGGTCGACGCCCTTGCGCTGCCGGGCAACCGGGCCACGAAGAACTTCTTTGAGAGTTTCGGGTTCAAGGCTCGCCTTCTCACCGTACATCGCCCCTTGCGATGACCACCGCACCGCGGCCAGCCCTTGGCGTGGCTGGTGTATGCATCGACAGCGATGCCCTCCTCATGATTCGGCGCGGACGTGAACCCCAACGGGGGCGATGGTCGCTTCCTGGGGGCCATGTCGAAGCTGGCGAGCTCATGGCCAGCGCGATGACCCGCGAAGTGTTCGAAGAAACCGGGCTCGAAGTCGTGTGCGGGCCCCTCGTTGGGTGGGTCGAACGAATCTCTGACGACCACCACTTCGTCATCTTCGACTTCGAGGCTGTTCTGCTGAGCGACCCCGGCGATATCGAAGCCGGCGACGACGCCGCCGAAGCGGCTTGGGTGCCGCTGCACGAGGTTGCGGCCCTCGACACCGTCGATGGACTGGTCGAGTTTCTCAGCGAACACGGCATCATCGACGCGTTCGCCTCACTCGGAGCGGATCAGCTACCGGTCCAGTTCGGGGCCCGCTTTTCGATGAAGGCCCGAGGTCCCTCGCGGTAGTCGTTGGTCTTGGCGAGCCGACCCATGGCCCGCCCGCTCATTGCCCACGCCTCGTCATCGGCTGCGAGGCGGGCATCGACCATCACCTGACGGCTCGCGCGAACGGCCATCGGAGCGTTCGCATTGATTCGTTCGGCCAGCGCGGTCGCCCGAACGACAGGTTCGCCCGGCTCGCACAGCTCGTTGACCAACCCCAGTTGATAGGCGCGTTCGGCGCTGATCGGGTCGCCGGTGAGCGCCATTTCCATCGCAATGTTGTACGGCACGGCTCTCGGGAGCCGAAAGAGTCCGCCGGCTGCGGCAACCAGGGAGCGCTTGACTTCAGGAATGCCGAACCGGGCCTGGGTCGATGCCACGACGAGATCGCACGACAACACAACCTCGAGCCCGCCGGCGACCGCGGCACCATCGACTGCAGCAATCAGCGGCTTCGTTCGGGGATACTTGACCAGCCCGGCGAAACCGCCCCGGTCGGTGAAGACATTGCGGCCTTCGCTGACCGCTTTGAGGTCGGCGCCAGCGCAGAACACCGAACCGGTCGCGGCAATGATGCCAATCCACAGATCGTCGTTGGCTTCGAAGGTGTCCAGATGACTTTCGAATTCGGCCGACACGGCCTCGTTCACGGCATTGCGGGCCTCTGGTCGGTTCAGGGTGAACACGGCAACGTGTCCGTCAGTGTGGAAGTCAACAGCCATGGCGCCGAAACTAGCCCGTGGCCGCGTCGAGAACTGGCTGTCTTGAGTCGTGGGCTAGCGTCGGCCACAGTGTGGCGATGCAGATCACCCCATTGACACCGAACCTCGGCGTGGAGGTCATCGGATTCGATCTCGCCGACGCCGCGGGCGCGCCCACGTCGGATCTGTCGCAGCTCGTCACGGAGCTGCTGACCCAGCACGGTGTTGTCGCCTACCGCGACCAGGCCCTCGACCGTGAGCAACACAAGGCTGTTGGTCGCCTGTTCGGCGAACTGCATGTACATCCGTCCAAGCGCGGTCCAAACGCCAAAGGCGACCCGGAGATCTTCACCGTCAAGTCCGAGAACGGGACGAGCCGAGTCAACGGGGGACGGTGGCACAGCGATGTGTCATGCGACACCAATCCGCCCGGAGGGTCGATTTTGCGGCTGCTCGAAGGTCCACCGAGCGGCGGCGACACCTTGTTCGCTGATATGCATCGGGCCTTCACGACCTTGTCAGCGCCGATTCGCGAGCTGCTGGTTGGACTGGATGCCGTGCACGATCAGCGGCGAGACCTGTTGTGGTACGGCTACGAACCAGTCGCTGGCGTCACCTACCCAGCCTGCGAACATCCGGTAGTGATCTCGCATCCGATCACCGGGCTGCCCCTGTTGTTCGTGAACGAGGCCTTCACCGAACGCATTGTTGGCCTCGGCGACCACGAGAGCGCAGCCATCTTGGCCATGTTGTATGACCACATTTCCCGACGGCCCGACCTGCACTGCCGCATTCGTTGGCAACCAGGCACCGTCGTGATGTGGGATAACCGTGCTGTCCAGCACCATGCCGTGGACGACTATGCGCCCCACCTGCGCCACGCCGAACGGGTCACGCTATGTGGCGCTGGCCGACCCGAGCGCTGGTCGCCTTCGTGATCGCGGCGTAGCCGAACAATTGGTCAAGGTTGTCGTGCGCCCCGCCGATTCCTTCAGGCATGGGCGGCACCAACACCAACTGTCCGGACTGTGACAGCACCGTAATTCAACGCATGTACCTCCACCACGAGCGCATCGACATCTGCCGATGCGCCCGTTGTGGATCAGAGTGGGACGAGGTGGCCGAACCGGAGTCAGTCGTCAGCCGGCTCGCCGGCTGATACGTCGGCCACGGTCTCTTCGGCCACGGTCTCTTCGGCCACGGTCTCTTCGGCCACGGTCTCTTCGGCCACGG
>CAYGMW010000006.1:5348-13513 GCA_964350975.1 uncultured Acidimicrobiales bacterium
TCGGCCACGGTCTCTTCGGCCACGGTCTCTTCGGCCACGGTCTCTTCGGCCACGGTCTCAGCAATAGTTTCCGCAGGTGCTTCGGCTACGACATCTGCAACCAGTTCGGCCTCGGCTGCTGGAGCCTGCAGGGGTGCGTTGGCTTCAGCAGCTGCGGGCTTCGGCGGAATCGGCTTGTCGCCTGCGGGCTTTGGCTTACGGGGCCGACGGCTCGCCGACACACCGAAACGAGCGGCGATTTCCGGCAGTTGGCTGGCGACCTTCTTGACTGCTTCGAGCAGCTCTTCGGTGGGTTCGGCCGGAATGGTTTCGAGCACGAAATGGGGTCGCACCACTGAGCGGCTCACGGCGTCGAGCACGGTGGCCAAGCGCTGCTGGGTGGTGTTGGCGTCGATGGATGAATTGGTGGCGTCAATGAGTCGCTTCAACACATCCGGAGGCAGCTGGGCTCCGGCCTTTGGCGACCGTGAGCTCACCCGCAAGGCACGAACGACGCGCCCTTCGGCCAGGGTCGAGGTGACTTCTTCGACCCACTCGGCCTGGGCCCGCTCGACCCGCTCGTTGAGGGCGGTGCGAAGGCGTTCGGCCAGCTCGCGTCCGTCCTTGTCGCGTGCAGACTCAGCAGCAACTACTGACCGGAGGTCGCGCAAGTCGATCTCGTTGACATCGGCCAGAGCGGCTTCGGCCCGGTCGCGCCATTCGGCATCGCGCAGGCGAGGCATCATTCCTTCGGCCAGCGTCAGCAGGGCTGAGCCGTCGATCGGGCTGGTGCCATCGGCTTTGGCCTTTTCGTTCTGGGCATCGATTTCGGCGCGCACCGCCTGGATACCGCCGCGGGAGAGCTGTTCAGCAACAATGCGCTGCTCGGCCGGAAGCGACTCGATCCAGGCCGAGCGATGGGCACGGCCCGGGCGCAGACGCTTGGGCTTTGGGCGTTCTGGACGGTCGTCGCGGCGTGGGCCACGGTCGTTGCGGTCGCCGCCACGCGGGCCGCGCTCTGAGCGCTCGCCGCGGTTGGGACGCTCGCCATCGCGCCCACCTTCACGACCACCTTCGCGGTTCGGGCGATCTGACCCGCGGCCACCCTCGCGGTTGGGGCGGTCTGCCCCACGTTCGCCGTCGCGACCGCCACGCTCGCGACCGCCTTCGCGGCCGCGACCCTTGCCGCGGCCGTCACGGTCGCCACCCTTGCGTTCTTTCCAGGTGGTGGTGACCCCGCCTTCGAACGACGAAGGAGCGAACTCGAGACGCTGGGCCTCTGGGCGGCCGCTGCGGCCCTTGGGGGGCATCACCGCGTCGATGTACACGCCATCGAGGGCGAAGTCGGCGTCGGCTCGCACCACGTCGCCAACACTGGCCCCGTCATAGAGCAGTGAGGCGTCCAAGCTGCCCTTGGGCAACTTGGCGCCAGCAGCGCGCCACGTCCAAGAACCGTCACCGCGGTCACTGGTCAGTTCAATATCGATACGACGGGTCATGGCAAACTCCAGATCGGAGTGGAGGAAGACGCGTTCTGCGTCAGACAACAGCTGACCAGACTACCCTCCGGCGAAGGGGGAAAGATGATCCAGTCTTCAGACGCCGTGTCAGTAGACCCACTTGGTGGTGTGCGGGTTCTCGAATTGGCCAATTGGGCGGCGGCGACGTCGGCTGGCGCGATCATGGCCGACCTCGGCGCCGACGTCATCAAGGTCGAGCCACCAACGGGCGATTCGATGCGGGGCACGCTGCGTCAAGCGGTACTCGAACCGGGGGTCTACAACCCCGACCACGCCTTCCAGTTCGCCAACCGGGGCAAGCGGTCAGTAGTTCTTGATGTGTCGACCACCGAAGGGGCCGCCGCGGCGCTGAAGTTGGCGGCCACGTGTGACGTGGTGATCACCAATCTGGTGTCCGAACGGCGCCAACGGTATGGACTCGATGTCGACGATCTCTTGGCCGCAAAGCCTGATCTGGTGATTGGCCTGTTCTCTGGGTATGGCGAAACCGGCGACGAATCGTCTCGCCTCGGCTACGACACCACCGCCTTTTTTGCCCGTTCGGGTTTGCAGGGGTCGATTCCTGGACCCGACGGAGGCCCGACGCGTTTTCGACCGGGCCAAGGCGACCACACATCGGGCCTGGCCTTGTTCGGGGGAGTCATGGCCGCCCTTCGAGCCCGCGACATCAGCGGCCAGGGCCAGGTGATCGAGGCGTCGTTGGTGCGAACTGCAACCTGGACCCTGGCCATCGACTTTGCGCCGGCTGCTGCCGATGGCCGACCGGTCACCCTTCGCCGCCGCCAGGACACCGTGTCACCGCTGATCGAACCGTTCGAATGCGCGGACGGCGCCTGGTTGCAGCTGTGTAACCCCGACCCGCGCCTGTGGGGTCGGTTGTGTGATGCGCTCGAACGGCCCGATCTGGCCGACGGAGAGTTCGCCTCAGCGGTCGACCGTTTCGCCAACGGCGTACGCCTCATGGGCATCCTCGATGAGGTTTTCGCAACCCGAACCCGCAGCCAATGGGCCGAACAACTCGACGCATTCGGGCTCACCTGGGCGCCAATCAACACTGTCACTGAGGCCCTCGTCGATCCCCAGGTTCGGGCCGCTGGGGCCTTTGAACGAATTGATCACCCCATCGCGGGGTCGTTCGACACCGTCGCTGCACCTTTTCGTCTGCACACCGCTACCAGCAAGGTGAGGGGTCCAGCGCCCGACATTGGCCAGCACACGGCCGAGGTCTTAGGCGAGATCGACCGGTAGGCTCCGGGAACACCTGTTCGACAGGGGTCCGCGACCGGAGCCCACGGCGGCCCTATCGTGGTCACGTTCGATACGTGCTGTTGGTTCCGGTGCAGCCAGTTCCGGTCCCGCCACGCAAGCCGCGTCTGAGGAGATCTGCGCACCCATGGCCAAACGCGCCAAACTGCCCGACGAGATCGCCCGTGAGGTTATCGACGTCTCGGTCGAGACCGAGATGCGCGACTCATTCATGCCCTATGCGCTGTCGGTCACCACCAGTCGAGCTATCCCCGACGTTCGCGATGGCCTCAAGCCCGTCCAGCGGCGCATCTTGTACGTGATGAACGAGCTGGGCCTACGGCCGGGCACCCCGTTTCGCAAGTCCGCTGGCGTGGTCGGCGAGGTCATGGGCAAATACCACCCCCATGGCGACAGCGCGATCTATGAAGCCATGGTTCGAATGGGCCAGAACTTCGCGATGTCCGTCACCCTGGTCGAACCCAAGGGCAACTTCGGCAGCCTCGACGATCCACCGGCTGCGTATCGCTACACCGAAGCTCGCCTCACCGCGGCGGCAATGACGATGGTCGACGAGATCGACGAAGACACTGTCGACTTTGTCGACAACTTCGACGGCGAACGAGACGAACCCACCTGTCTGCCAGCAAAGCTGCCCAACTTGTTGGTGAATGGCGCCAGCGGCATTGCAGTGGGTATGGCGACCAATATTCCGCCCCACAATCTGGCCGAAGTCGTCGAAGCGGTGCGCCTCGTGCTCACCCAGCGTCGACCCCGGCCGACGGTCGACGAGCTCATGGAACACGTCCACGGGCCAGACTTTCCGAGTGGCGGAATCTTGATCGACGACGGCACGCTTCGGGAGGCCTACGAAACCGGGCGGGGCACGATCCGGGTGCGGGCCCGCAGCGAGATCGAACCCATCAGCAGCCAGCGTCAAGCCATCGTGGTCACCGAGCTGCCGTACATGGTCGGGCCAGAGCGGGTGATGGCCAAGGTGCGCGAACT
Source organism: uncultured Acidimicrobiales bacterium (assembly GCA_964350975.1). Classification (GTDB taxonomy): domain Bacteria; phylum Actinomycetota; class Acidimicrobiia; order Acidimicrobiales; family Poriferisodalaceae; genus JAADHX01. The sequence continues at coordinate 9,101 of CAYGMW010000006.1, forward strand.
CGTGAAGGCAGGTCGCCTCGACGGCATTGCGGCGATCAACGATCTGTCCGACCGCAACAACGGCCTGCGCCTGGTCATCGAGTGCAAGTCCGGTGTCAATGCGCTCGCGATGCTCAACCGGCTGTATCGCCTGACCCCGCTCGAAGAGAGTTTTGGCATCAATAACGTGGCCCTGGTCAACGGGGTGCCGACCACGCTTGGTTTGTACGAACTGTGCCACCACTTCGTCGAGCACCGCCTTGAGGTGGTGGTTCGCCGCACTGAGTTCCGCTTGGCCAAGGCCAAAGCCCGCGAGCACATCCTCGAGGGGTTGCTGATTGCCCTCGACAACATCGACCTCGTCATCAGGATCATCCGCGGTTCGGCCGACGTTCCCCAAGCGCGGGCTGAGCTGATTGCCCAGCTGGCGCTCAGCGAGATCCAGGCCAACCACATCCTCGATATGCAGCTGAGGCGACTCACGGCCCTCGAATACACCAAGCTCGTCGACGAGCTGGCCGAGGTCCGAGCCGCCATTGAGGAATACGAAAAGATCCTCGCATCAGAGACCCGGCGCCGCACCATTGTGGGCCGAGAACTCGACGAGATCGCGGCTGCGTTCAGCTCGCCTCGTCGCACCCGGATTGTTCAGGCCGACGACGTGGTGGTGATTGACGACACACCGGCGCCAACGCCATCGGCGTCGGACACCGACGCACCGGCGTTGGTCTCGCTCAGCACATCGGGTCTGCTTGGCCGTAGCAGCGCCGACGACGAGTTCAGCGCCAAACCCGGTCGCCACGATGTGTTGGCGGCCCTAGTGCCCACCACCGCGTTCGACTCGGTCTATGCCGTCACCGACCGGGGCCGGCTGTTGTCGGTGCGGGTTCGCGACATTCCCGAGATGGTTCGCGGCAGCCGAGGCGCGTCGGTCACCGAGATGTTTTCCCTCGGACGAGGTGAGGGCGTGGTCGGCTTGTGCGCCACACCAGAAACCAACATGGTTGTGGTGACGCGAGATGGTGTCACCAAGCGGGTGGCGCCAGAGGTGCTCACGTCGACGAGGGTGGGCAACCCCATCATTACCCTCAAAGGCACCGACCGGCTGATCGCAGCCTTCTTGGCCGCCGACGATGCCGAGATCGCGATGGTCGCCACCGACGGCCAAGTGTTGCGCACCGCGGTCGACGGCATCTCCGTCCAGGGAGCGAGCGCCGGGGGCGTGGCCGCAATGAAGCTCAAGTCGGGTGTCACTCTCGTTGCCGCCGGGCTCGTCGAGTTCGGTACGGTTGTCGTGGTCGTGACCGACGAGGGCACCACGAAGGTCACCGACGCAGCCGAGATTCCGGCCAAGGGCCGCGCTACCGGCGGTGTTCGGGTGGTGCGCTTCAAGGGCTTTGAAACCACGATCAGTTATGCCTGGATGGGCAAGAACCGTCAGCTGGCCGCCATCGTGGCCGCCGACGACGACCCGAAGAAACTCGACCCGACCCCGGTCGGGTTGCAGCTCGAAGCCACCCGCCGCGACGGCACCGCGGTGTCACTTGGCGTGCGACCGCTGGCCATTGGCGAATACCGCATGGAGAACTTGCCGTCATGACCAATACCTACGATGCGAGCTCGATCGAGGTCCTCGAAGGGCTTGATGCCGTCCGCAAACGGCCGGGTATGTACATCGGTGGCACCGGATCGGGTGGCCTCACACACCTGTTGTGGGAGATCATCGACAACTGTGTCGACGAGGCTGCAGCCGGTCACTGCGACCTGATCGAGGTCACGTTCCATCCCGATCACAGCTATGAGGTCACCGACAACGGTCGTGGTATCCCGATCGATCTCAAGGGCGACATCACCGCGCTCGAAGTGGTGTTCACCGAGCTGCACGCCGGCGGCAAGTTCGGCACGGGGGCCTATGCCGCGTCGGGCGGCTTGCACGGCGTGGGTGCGTCGGTGGTGAACGCCTTGTCGTCGCGCCTCGAAGTCGACGTCAACCGCGGCGGCCACACGAACCGTCTGGAGTTCTCCGAGCGGGTCGCCGGGCATTTCGGGCCTCGCGGGGCTTTTCGGCCCTCACACAAGCTGGAGAAGGTCGGCAAGGTGCCGGTGTCGCGAACGGGTACGCGGGTGCGCTTTTGGCCCGATCTCGACATCTTCGACGATGAGGCCACCATCAGCTACGACGAGGTCCGCGAACGCGTCGCCCAGGTGTGCTTTTTGGTGCCCGGGCTCAAGATTCGTCTGACTGACCGGCGTCGAGGTGCAACCGGTCGGCCAGAAGAGTTCGTCTCCAAGGGCGGTTTGACCGACTATGTCGACTTCTTGAGCGGCGATGGCGCCCAAACAACGGGCATCATTCGGCTGCAGGGCAACGGCACGTTCGTCGAGAAAGTGCCTGTCGACGGCAAGCTGACGGCCGTCGAGCGAACCGTCGATGTCGACATTGCTCTGCGCTGGATGAGCGATTACGACTCTCGCATTGTCAGCTTTGTGAACACGATCCCGACGCCTGACGGCGGCACCCACGTGGCGGGGTTCGAACGGGCCCTGACCTTTGCCGTCAATGACGCCATTCGGGCGATCGACCCCCGCAAGCTGCGCAAGCTCAAAGACAACGGCAAGGCCCAAAAAGAAGACGTACAGGAGGGTCTGGTTGCGGTGGTGAGGGCCACCGTTCCCGAGCCACAGTTCCGGGGGCAAACCAAACGCGAGCTTGGTACCCCAGATGTGCAAAAGATCGTCTATGAGGTGGCGAAGAACCAGATGACCGAGTGGTTGAGCGGCACCCAACGCGGCACCAAGGTGCACGCCAGGGCCTTGCTCGACAAGGTCGTCGATGCGGTCGTGAACCGGGTGAGCACCAAACAAGCCCTCGATACGCGCCGCCGGGCCGCAGCCATGGGCAATAGCGGAATGCCCGACAAGTTGTCTGATTGTCGAGTACACCCCGGTGGCGAACTGCTGATCGTCGAGGGTGACTCGGCCGCTGGGCCAGCCAAGCGGGCCCGCGACTCAAACTGGCAGGCGGTACTGCCGCTACGAGGCAAGGTCGTCAACGCCGGCAAATCGACCGCCAAGGCCGTGGTCGACAACGCCGAAGCGGCGGCGCTGTTTACCGCGATGGGTGCCGGTTCGGGGCGAGATTTCGACCTGGAATCGGCTCGTTACGAGCGGCTGGTCTTGCTGGCCGATGCCGACGTCGACGGCAGCCATATTCGCTGCTTGGTCCTGACGCTCGTCTACCACTACATGAGGCCGTTATTAACGTCGGGACGGGTGTATGCAGCCCAGCCGCCGACCCACTCGGTGACGAGCGGCCAGTCGAAGACCTACGTCTATAGCGAAGCCGAAAAGGACACCCTGGTTGCCGAGCTGCAAGCCAAGGGCCGCAATCCTCGGGTGACGCGCTTCAAGGGTCTTGGCGAAATGGACGACGGCGAACTGCTCGAAACCACCCTCGACCCCACGACGAGAGTGCTTCGTCGGGTCACCCTCGCTGACGCTGCTGCCGCCGAGCTGGCGTTCAGCATCATGATGGGAGCCCCCGTCGAGCCCCGCAAAGACTTCATCATCCGCCACAGCCAGGACTACGGCCACGCCCTCGACATCTAGTCGCGCCACCGAGTCGCCCCTTCCGGCGCCGAAAACCGTCGCCACAGCGACACTTTCGTGGGTCGGGTTTGCTCCTGCGACCGATTCCCGGTGCTGTGGCACCGGGAATCGGTGGCAGAACGAAGATCGTGAAGGCGCCTGGGCCCGCTTCGGTGGTAGAGGTTAGGGATGCTTCGTCGTCGAACGATCTGGATCGCTGGTGTTGGACTCATGGGAGCGGCCGCAGTGGCGGCGGTTTCGATCGTGACCCTCGGCCGGTCGGCGGAGACCGACACCAGCACGGCAACCCTCGCCACGGCTCAGCCGATAGCGGCGGTGGCCGGAGTTCAGCCGGCAACAGCTCCGACCGTGGTGTCGATCGCATCATCGCCCGATGGCGAGGGATACCTGATCGTCGACACGGCGGGCACGGTGTATGCCTACGGCACAGTTGCTGACCACGGCGACCTGGCCGGCATCAACCTGGCTCAGCCGATTGTCGGCTCGGCAGTCACCCCTTCAGGAGCGGGTTATTGGCTGGTGGCGTCCGATGGGGGTGTGTTTGCCTTTGGCGACGCCCGGTTCCACGGCTCGACGGGCGCAATCACCCTGGATCAACCGGTTGTGGCACTGGCGTCGACTCCCAGCGGCAATGGCTACTGGCTCGTCGCCTCCGACGGGGGAGTGTTTGCCTTCGGCGATGCCCGCTTCCACGGATCGACCGGAGGTCTGAGCCTGAGACAGCCTGTTGTTGGCATCGCGGCCACACCCTCGGCCGCCCCCAGCCAATACCCGTGGCCTGAGGGGGTGGCGGCGGTGCCCCCACGCGGCTGGGGCCGGGTCAGG
>CAYGMW010000006.1:13523-31989 GCA_964350975.1 uncultured Acidimicrobiales bacterium
TGACCCTGAGACAGCCGATTGTGGGCAGGGAGGGCACACCATCAGGCTAGGGTTATTGGCTGGTGGCGTCCGATGGTGGCGTGTTCGCCTTCGGCCGGGCCGGGTTCTTTGGCTCCACCGGCGGACTTGACCTGGTCGAACCAATCATCGCCATTGCGGCCACACCCAGCGGCAACGGATACCGGATGTTGGCCCGAGACGGCGGCGAGTTCGACTACGGCGACGCCACCTTCATTGGCTCGGTCGCCGAGCGCGGTGTGAGGTTCGCGGCCGGCGACGTGCGGCCCCAAGGCGACGGCCATTGGATGGTCACCTCAGCGGGGCAGCTGCAACAGGTGGGTCTGGCCCCCCGGCTCGGTGCGCCTGTGGCCGGGCCGCCGGCAGCTCCGCCTCCACCGCTAGCGAACGCGAGTGTTGCCCTCGAGAGCCTCGGTCGTTTCGACGAACCTATGGCTCTGAGGTCGCGTCCAGGTGACACGGCCCGGCTCTACATCGCCGAACGGGCAGGTCGCATCGTCGCCTACAACCCTGGCACCCAGGACCGACAGACCATCGTCGATATCACGACCTTGACAACAACGGACTCCGAACGAGGCCTGCTCGGGTTCGACTTCTCGCCCGATGGTTCCAAGGTGTATCTCAACCACACCGACCGCCAAGGCAGCGTGCAATTGGTCGAATACGACTTGGCGGCGTCGCCTCCGACGAGGCGACTGCTCCTCGAGATCGCCCAGCCGTTCAGCAACCACAACGGGGGCGATGTCCATGTCAGCTCCGACGGCTTGGTGTGGGCGTCCAGCGGCGACGGCGGTAGTGGTGGCGACCCTCAAGGAAACGCTCAGAATCGCTCGAACCTGCTCGGCACGATCTACCGCATCGACCCTGCGCCGAGTGGAGGGGCGGCCTACACCATCCCCGCGGACAATCCGTTCGTTGGACAAGCCGGTGTTCGGCCCGAGATCTGGGCCTACGGGCTGCGTAACCCGTGGCGTTTCGACATCGACGAATCAGCCGCGGCGATGTGGATTGGCGACGTGGGCCAAAACAGCACCGAAGAGATCAATCGGCAACCGCTGGATCAGCCCGGCGCCAACTTTGGTTGGAAACGTTTCGAAGGCGACCAGTTCTTCGCCGACGTGCCCGCACCTGGGGCCGTCGGGCCGGTGCACACCTATGGGCGTGGCGACGGGTGCTCGGTCACCGGCGGGGCGGTCTACCAGGGGCCGGTTGGTGCGCTCGCCGACACGTATCTGTTCTCTGACTTCTGTACGGGCGTCGTGTGGGGGATTCGTCACGACGGGTCGGCAGTGGTGGAAGTTGCAGACCTGGGGGTACGGGTACCCCAGATCGTCCAGTTCGGCACCGGACCCGACGGCCATATGTACTTGGTGTCACTCGGTGGCGACATCTTCAGGCTGACAGGCAGCTAACCAACAGCTAACGAGGCGACCAGAATGCCATCTCGCCCTGAGTCAGCCATGTTGCCGGGTCGCCGTTCAGTGTCTGCACCCAGATGCCTGAGGTGCCATCAACGGCCCCGGCGAACACAAACGCTGAACTGTCGGGCGACCACACGGTTCCCGCTTGTACGAACTGGTCCCAGAACTGCAGGTAGAAGCCGGTGAGGGGCGAGGTGATGCGGTACTCGGGGCCCGACACCGACGCGGCGTCGATGCCGTAGGCGACGAACTGGGCGCCGTTGTTGTGGCTATGGCGCGCCAGCACCCATTGGCTGTCGGGAGACCAGACCGGCCCAATGGACAGCCGATCGGTGAGCTGGGTGACCTCTCCGCTTTCCAGCGACACGATCCACACTCCCTGGTCGAGGAGGGGTCCGGTCCGGCTCTGACGCCCGTAGCCGACCTGGATGACCTCGGCTTGGTCTGGCAGGGCGTCAGCATCGACAGGTGGCACCGACGCAGCGAGCATGGTCGCGTCCGGGCTGACGTCGAACCAGATCGACCGGCCATAGGTGGCCAACACGGTCTGTTCTGCGCTGCTGATCCGGTGGCGGACGAGCTCGCTGGTGCTGGCGCCTGGAACGAGGCGACCGAAATAGACGATGTCGTTATCGACCGGATCCCACACCGGAGTGGTGTAGACCCTCGGGCTGACATCGAGCACGGTGTCGGCTGCGCCAAATTCGGCGTCAGGATTGAGCAGCACGGTGGCCTCGCCAATATGGGCCACGATGTCACCGGCCTGGGGTGCCTGGTCGGTGAACAGGGGAGCACCAGCGGCGATTTGCCTGGTGTCGGAGAGGCCATCTGGAGTGGGATCGGCGACAAACAGGCCAAACCCCGAGGGTCCAGAGAGCAATGCGAGCACGCGGTCTGAACCGGACTCGAACGTCAGATAGTCAGGTCGCCCTGAGAGCGATGCGACCCGTCGGTCCTCGCCGGTGGCGCTGACCGACACCACGATCCACGACCCCGGCGACACGGAGGGGTCGGGGTCGGTTTGGGCCCAGGCCAACCGGCTGGCGTCGCGGGACCACACGGCCAACATGGCGTCGTCTCCAGCGAGCTCAGCCAGATCAAGTCCGACGTTGCCCGATGGATCGACCACGCGCAAGTGTTCGGCATCGCTGACCAACAACACGCCCGTGCCAGGATCGGTCGTGGTGCCGCTCGACCCAGAACAGCCTGCGAGTCCTGCAGCAGCAACAACGGCTGAGGTCATGACGCACCACAGGCGCGGGGTCATTGCAGCCGGTCGAGTTCGAGGACAAAGGACTCGACTGCGCTGGTAAACACATCGTTTCGGTCGCCGGCGACCATATGGCCAGCATCTGACACATCGGCGTAGCGAACCGTGGGGTGTTCGGCCAAGAACTCCGATGCGATCTCAGCTGTGACCAGATCGCTCATCTTGCCGCGCACCAACATGACGGGAGCCGTGATCGCCGCCAGAGCATCCGACAAATAGTCTGCGTTCGTCACCTGGGGTCGATTGCCCGTCATGGTGCGTGGGTCCCAGTGCCAGTACCAGCGGCCGTCGCGTTCGCGCAGGTTCTTGCGGAGCCCATCGTGGCTCGCTGGTCGCGGCCGGTGGGGGTTGTAGGCCGCAACGGCATCAGCGGCCTCGTCGAGCGACGCGAACCCCTGGTCGACGTTGGCTCGCATGAACGAACGAATCCGGTCGACCCCATTCATGCTCATCCGGGGCACAATGTCGACGAGCACCAGGGCCTGGATCGATCCGGGTCGGTGGTCGCCTTCGAGGGCCACGCCGGTGAGGCCGCCGAGTGATGCGCCCACGAGCACCGGCGCCGCGCCCAACCACTCGATCACCGCGGCTGTGTCGGCTGCGTGATCCGACAGTTGATAACGACCATCGGGCTCCCATGACGAGTCGCCGTGGCCCCTCAGGTCCATCGTCACGACCCTTCGACCAAGCTCGCTGAGTCGCCGGGCGGTAGATGCCCACGAGTGACGAGTCTGGCCGCCACCATGCAACAGCAGCAGTGGTGTGGTGGTCGATGCGGCATCGGTGTTCGGAACGAACTCATCAACAACAATGTCGACGGTGTCCAACGCAATGGTGTGGCTGCGCACGCTTGGTGCTCGATGGCTCATGACGGCTGCGCTCGCGGAAACATCATGTCGATCAATACACCACCGACGACCAGTCCAACGAGTTGAGCCCCGATGAAGCCTGGTGCCGATGCGGGCTCGATTCCGGCGAAGGTGTCGGAGAACATGCGGCCGATGGTGACAGCCGGGTTGGCGAAACTGGTCGACGAGGTGAAGTAATACGCACCGGTGATGTAGGCCGCGACACCACCGGCTACATGGGCAAGCGTGCCCGACCGGGCGATGCCGGCAATAACGACCAACAGCCCGACCGTCGCCACGAGCTCGCCCACCAGCAGATGCAGCGACGAACGGTCCTTCGTCGACCAGTCGACAGCGTCGAGGTCGAACATGACGTTGGCCACGATGACACCCAGCACCGAGCCGGTGACCTGAGCCGCGAGATAGGCGCCCGCGGTCGAGGTAGCGATCTCGCCCCGGTGGCGGGCCAAGAGGGTGACCACGGAGTTGAAATGAGCCCCCGACACGGGTCCGATCGCCATGATCAGGGCAAACAACGCGCCACCGGTAGCAACCGCGTTCTGCAGCAGTTGTAGTCCGACATCGTCGGTGAGTGACTCGGCCATGATCCCGGAGCCCACGACGGCGATGAGGAGGAACATCGTGCCAACGAACTCAGCTACCAGACGTCGCCCAAGATCACTCATCGAGGGGCCACGCTAACTTCTGTGGCCTTGGCCGCAACCCAAACTGCTGACCCCGGCGCCAACTCAAGGTCGGCCGCAGCCCCGGGCGTGATGTCTGCGACGAGGGCCACCGGTCGATCCAGATGAACCCGGCGAATATCGCCAAGGTCTTCGACCGCCGTGACGGTTGCCAGCCACGTGTTGCGCGGACTTCCCGCGGGCTGATCTCGATGCAGCGACAACGCGTTGGGCAAGACGCGCAGATGCACGGGGCCGCTGGCTGTGGTGTCGGCGACGGTCAGCACACTCGATGTTCCGACAATGTTGACCTGACCGTGGTGAGCGACGCCGCGAATCAGGTTCACGCCGGTGAAGTCGGCGACAAACTGGGTCGCCGGAGCCCGCCGAAGCGCCAGCGGCGAACCTGACTGGGTGACTCGGCCGTTCTCGATCACCACGACTTCGTCTGCGAGTACGAAGATGTCGGTGGGGTCGTGGCTGATAAGTAGGCGCGGGCCGTGATGGTTGGCCATCTGTTCGGCGATCACCCGGCGCAGATCGGTGCGAACGGCAATGTCGACCGCGGACAACGGTTCGTCGAGGATGACGACGTCGGGTTCGGTGGCGAGGGCCCGGGCCAGCGCAACCCGTTGGGCCTGGCCGCCGCTGAGCGTCGACGGCTTTTGGTCGGCTATCTGGCTGACGCCGACCCGTTCGAGCCAGCCGATCGCTTGTTGGCGTAGGGCCCGACGCGACCCGCGATGTTGCCCCCGTGCTGTGAGCGCGAACACGACGTTGTCGGCCGCGCTGAGATGGTCAATGAGCGACGGCTGCTGAAACGCGAGCCCGAACCGCCGAAGATGGGGCGCTACGAACACCCCATCGGCCGGAGCGTCAAACACCCGATCGCCCAGGGAAATTCGACCACGATCAAGTCGAGTGATACCAGCGAGCAGGTCGACGATGGTGGACTTGCCAGCACCGTTGGGGCCGACCAAGGCCGTGGTCACCCCCGGTGTGGCGACGAAGTTGGCGTCGAGCACGAACCCGTCCACCTCGCGGTGAGCAGCAACGTCCAGACCAGTCATGACGTCCACCACCGGTCGCGCAGGGCAACCAGCACCGTCATCGACACCGCGACCATCAACAAGCTGAGGGCTACAGCGGTATCTCGGTCAGTTTCGAGGGCCACAAAGACCGCGAGCGGCATGGTTTGGGTCCGGCCTTGCAGATTCCCAGCAAAGGTGATGGTGGCGCCGAACTCGCCAAAGGCCCTGGCCCACGCCAGCACGGTTCCCGCGACGATGGACGGCCCAATCAAGGGAAGTCCGACCTTCAGGAACACGACGCGGGGCGGCGCTCCGAGGGTCGCTGCGGCCAGCTCGACTCGTGGGTTGAGGGCCCGAACTGCGCCCTCGATGGTGAGCACCATGAACGGCAGAGCCACGAACGCGTTGGCCACGACGACACCCCAGAACGAGAAGGGCAAGACGAGGCCAAACGCGTCGTCGAGTGGTTCACCCACCACGCCGCGGCGCCCGAGAGCAAACAACAACGCCGCACCGCCAACGACCGGCGGCAACACGATGGGCAACAACACGACAGCCCTAACCACTTGGCGGCCGGCGAAGTCGGTGCGGGCGAGGGTCCAGCCCAGCGGAACCCCGAGGATCACGACGATGGCGGTGGCAGTGAGCGACGACGACACCGACACCCGCAACGCATCGAGCACGATGTCGTCGCCCAAGCGTTGGAGCAGCGACGACCATGGAGCACGGATCAACAAGCCGACCAGGGGCAACGACACGAGAGCCGCGCCGAGCAACGCCAGCACCTTGATCGGGCGAGGTATCGCAGGCGCCGCGTTGTGGGTCATCGGCTGCACACCATACCGGTGCAGATGACACGATGGTCAGGCCGTCGTCGCAGCCCCGGAGGACTCATGAACAACGCCACGACATTGATCACCAATATGGTCGGCCGGCGGGCCAGCGGGAGGGTTCGGAGCCTCGATGGGACGTGGCGGATCATCATCGATCCGTACAACTCGGGGTATGTCGACATCATGGGCGAACGAAACCGTCACGGGTACTACCGCGACTTTTCGCCCCGTCACCGTGGCGATCGCGTCGAATACGACTTCGACACCTCGTGGACCATCGAGGTGCCCGGTGATTGGAACACCCAGCGCCCTGAGCTGTTGTTCTACGAAGGCACCGTCTGGTACCGCAGGCTGATCGAGATCGACACGGTCGAAACGGGGCGCTCGTTTGTGTACTTCGGCGCGGTGAATCACACCAGCCGGGTCTTTCTCGATGGCTACGAACTGGCGCTGCACGAGGGCGGGTTCGGGCCGTGGGCCGTTGAGGTCACCGGTCGGCTTGGTGTTGGAACCCACTCATTGGTCGTCATGGTCGACAATCGCCGCGAGCCAGACCGAATCCCCGCCATGCGAACCGACTGGTGGAACTTCGGCGGCATCCACCGATCGGTCGAGCTGGTGACAGTGCCGCAGACGTTCATTCGCGACGCTTGGATCACCATGGCGCCCGATGGCTCGCTCGTTGGCCAGGTCGAGGTGGACGGCGCTGGCGGGGACGGGGCGAGCGGGGATGCCTGGGTGAGGGTGACCATTGGCGACACGGGCGTGGTGGCCGACGTGGTAGCCGGCGAACGGTTCGGCGTTGGTGCCGATGTCGCGGCCGCGATTGAGCGCTGGAATCCTGGCCGGCCCGTGCTGCACCAGGTGACCTTCGGGTTGAGTGCCCCGGCCGACCTGGGGCGTACGGTCATCGACTCGGTGACCACTGACGTCGGGTTTCGCACCGTCGAGGCCATTGGCACCGACATTGTGGTCAACGGCGAGGTGGTGTGGCTCAGAGGTATCTCGCTGCATGGCGAAGGTCCGAGTGGTGGTCGCAGGGCCCACGGCGATGACGATGCCGCGACGCTGCTGTCGTGGGCTGTCGACCTCGGCGCCAATTTTGTGCGTCTGTCGCACTACCAACACGACGAGGCCATGGTCAACGCAACCGATCGACTCGGGTTGTTGGCCTGGTGCGAACTGCCGGTGTACTGGGGAATCGACTTTGCGAACCCGGACACATTGGCCAATGCGCTGAGCCAGACGAACGAACTCGTGGAACGCGACCGCAGCCGGGCCTCGGTCATCTTGTGGTCGGTCGCCAATGAAACCCTTCCCGGACCTGACCGCAATCATTTCCTGAGCGCCTTGGCGAAGTGTGCGCGCGACCTTGATCCGACCAGGCTCATCACCGGCGCCTTGTTGACCCTGCCCAGTAACGACCCTCAGGTTCATATTGATGACCCGTTGGGTGAGGTGGTTGACGTCATCGGTGTCAACCAGTACATGGGCTGGTACTACGCATCGAGAGACGACCTGGCTACCGTCGAATGGACCAGCGCGTTCGGAAAGCCGATCGTGTTTTCCGAGCTTGGCGCCGGTGCCAAGGCCGGTCTTCATGGTGAGCCCGACGAGATCTGGACCGAGGAGTTTCAGGCAGCGGTGTACGACGCCCAAATCGCGATGATCAAGCGCCAAGATGAATGTGCCGGGATGTCGCCGTGGATCCTGAAGGACTTCCGCACCCCGATGCGGGTGCTGCCGGGCATCCAGGATGGCTACAATCGCAAGGGGGTGGTGAGCGAGGAAGGCCAACGCAAGCTGGCCTTTGAGGTGTTGGCGAGCTTCTACCGGTCGCTCGCCGGTTGACCGGACCGACCGGTCTAACCTGACGGCTATGGAACCGGACTCCCATCGTGGCTCGAGCGGTGGTCCCTCACCGATCCGGCTCGGCGCAGCCGCCGCGTTTAACGTCGGATTCGCCGTGGTGCAGGTTGTTGTCGGGCTGGCGATCGGGTCGGTTGTCGTGCTGGCCGACGCCGCCCATCAGGTGGTCGACGCGGCTGGCTTGATGACCGCGCTGGGCGCGGCAGTGCTGTTGCGTCGTCCGGCGACCAGTGAGATGTCGTTTGGCTGGGGCAAGGCTGACGCGTTGGGCGGCTTCGTCTCGGGCTTGATGCTGGCCGGATCGGTTGCCTATCTCGCCTATGAGTCGGTGAGCCGGTTGCTCGACCCTGTCGAGGTCGAGGGAGGCCGGGTCGTGTTGATTGGCTTGGTCGCAATCGTGGTCAATGGGGCCAGCATTGCGGTCCTGTCACCTCGCCATTCACACAGCCACGACCACAGTCACAATCGCAATCACAATCACAATCACAATCACGGTCACAATCACGGTGAGCGTGATACCGAACAGTTGGCGCTGAAGGCGGCTCGGTTGCATCTGATGACCGACCTGGCTGGTTCGGTCATCGTGGTCATTGCTGGCCTGGTTCTGGTCAGGACCGGATGGGCCTGGATCGACCCATCAGCGTCGCTGCTGTTGTGTGGCGTGGTGTTGTGGTCGACGTGGAGTCTGTTGCGCCGAACCGCGTTCGAGCTCCTCGACCGCACCCCTGCGGGGGTGACCTCCGAAGCAGTCCGAAACGCACTGTGTGCGGCCCCCGACGTCGTTGAGGTGCACCACATCCATGTTCGGCCCCTTGGCCAAGGGCGGTCATCGGTGACTGCGCACGTGGTCCTCGAGGGCGACTTCACCGTCCACGAAGCCCAGCTTCGGACCCAAGGTCTGGTGGGGCTGCTCGAACACGACCTGGGTGTCGATCACGCCACCCTCCAGGTGGAGTGTCATCCGTGCGACCACGAGGCCTGTTGACCGGTGGCGACCGAATCATCGACGCACCGGGGCTACGCACCGCGCGAGGTCTTCGAACAGATCCTTGAGTGGGCGGTGATTCCCACGTTCGACCTGGTGGTCGTGGTCGGCGATCAGGTCGCGATCGTTCGGCGAAAGATCGCCCCGTACCGCAATGTGTGGGCCCTACCTGGGCTGCGGATGCTCAAGGGCGAGTCGATTGACGACTGCCTGGCCCGTATTGCCCGCCAGGAGCTCGGTATCGACGTCGATGTCGCCAACAAGGTCCTGCTTGGCCAATACGTTGGACGCTTCGCCACGGAACACCAGCGCCAAGACCTCTCGACGGGGTATGTGGTTCGGGCTCTGAGCGCCGACATCACGCCGAACCCCGAACATTTCAGCGGCATACGTCTCATCGGCTCGCTGGACGAGCTGCCTGCAGCCTCTGGAGCCATGTACCGCCACTATCTGGCCGAGTTCTGGGGCAATCGGCATCTGACCGGGCACTGGCAGCAGCGTTAGTGTCGCTCGGCCTGAGACCTGCAGCCCACCTCGTGTTCCGGGCACTGATGACCCTCGTCGGTGTCACGATGTTGAGCTTCGTCCTGCTCGAGTGGAGCATCGAAGGCGGCATCGGTGCCGTGGTCCTGGGAGCATGCCCGCGCGACGCTGTCGCAGGCCCGTGTTCCGACATCATCGACACCTATCGGCTCAATGACCCTCTGCTGGTTCGCTACTTCTGGTGGGCCGCCGATGCGGCGCGAGGCGATCTCAACACCGCCATGCTCGACGGTGTCGCGGTGAGTGAGGTCATTACCCATCGATGGACCATCACGACCCAGCTGGCACTACAGGCCATCGTGCTCGCGGTGGGTCTGGCCATCCCGTTGGGCGTATACAGCGCGTATGCCGACGAAGCAGCTGGCGGGCGACTCGTATCGGGCGCAGTGCAGACGTTTCAGTCGATTCCGGCTTTTGTGTCCGGGCTGGTGCTGATCTGGATCTTCAGCGAACAGCTGGGCTGGTTCCCAGCAACCGGATGGACCCGATTGAGTGACTCCTGGAGCGACAACCTTCGCCGAAGTGTTCTGCCGACCATCACCTTGGCCTTGGCCGAGATCGGGGTCTTTGCTCGCGTCGCGCGGGCGGACTTGCTCTCAACGTTCGGCGCTGACTTCGTGCAGGCAGCTACCGCCAAGGGTCTGCCGCCGCGCTCTGTGTTGTTCCGCCATGTGCTGAGGCCGTCGTCGCTGGGACTGGTCACCGTGGTGGGCCTCAATCTCAGCGCCTTGCTCGGTGGCGCGGTCATTGTGGAGATTGTGTTTGGCATAGGCGGGCTGGGGCCACGCCTGTTTGAGGCGATCATGATCCGCGACATCTATGTGGTGCAGGGGATCACGCTGTATCTGGGCGTGGTGTATGTGTCGATCAACGCCCTGGTCGACGTGGTGTATCGGGTGCTTGACCCGCGCGTGTGAATCGCTTCCACCCTGGCGGGCGGGGGATGAGGCGCGGGGTGGTCTCGGCGTAGGCCCCATATCCGGGGTAGACCGAGCTCAGATGGCGTTCCTCGAAGCGGGACTTCACGACGAAGAACCCCCAGGTCGCAGCAGCGACCAGCACGGTGATCGCGTTCGCGCTGTGGAGCGTGATGCCGGCGACGATCAGCAGCACTCCGGTATAGATCGGATGCCGAACCAGTCGATAGAGCCCCGCGGTCGTGAGCTCGGCACCGGAGCGCGGCACGGGAGGTGGGGTGCGGGCCGAGCCCACTCCAATCGCTGCGCCCGCCCCCACCGCCACCCCGACCGCCACGATGGCGGCGGCGGCCGCGGAGAGCCATCCTGGTACGGGCCAGTGGCCAGCGTCGGGCATGACGATCAGCAGCCCCAACAGCAGGGCCTGGACGACCACGAACGCCCATCCGGTGATCTGGGTTCGGGTCATGATCGGGGCCTGAGCGGGTGCACGAGGACCCACGCTACGCGGCCGCCGCGACCTCGAGCGGATCGTCGAAGATGAACCCCATCTGAACGTTGGCAACTATTGGGCGAACTGACACCGCTCGAGCGGTGGCTTCAATACGGTTGGACCCATGGAACCGACGCCATGCAGCTGACCGCCGACCACCAAAACCAGTGGTCAAGCACCGGACGACTCGTGCTGTCGGGTGTGCTTGACGCCCAGACCACGGGCTTGCTGGCTCGCTGGGTCGACCAGATCGAGCGGTGGTCTCGCCGTCCGGAAGGGCCGGGTCTGCACCACCTCGAACAAACGCCAGGTGGACCACGGGTCGCGCGTTCTGAGGACTTCGAACCGCACCATGGTGGCATGAAGCGATTTCTTCGCTCCGGGCTGGTGACCGACGTACTCACCCAACTCTTCGGCGAAGCCCCAGCGCTGTTCAAAGAAAAGATCAACTACAAATACCCCGGCGGCGGTGGGTTTGCGCCCCACCAAGATGCCACCGCCTACCGGTTCGTCGACCACCACATCTCGGTCATGGTGCCCCTCGACCCGAGCACGATTGCCAGCGGCTGCCTGTGGTTCGCCGACAATCTCGTCAGCGAGGTCCTGCCCAATACCGACGGGCGTATTGACCCCGCATGGGTTGATGCCCACACGTGGTCGCCGGTCGAGGTCTACCCGGGCGACATGGTGTTCTTTGATTCCTACGCCCCGCATCGCAGCGACACCAACACCAGCGACGAGCGTCGGCGGGCCATGTACGTCACCTACAACGCAGCATCTCTCGGCGACTTTCGAACCGAGTACTACGCCGACAAGCTCGACGTGTTCGACGCCGACGGCGCTGTTGGTGCCTCGGGTAAGGCCCGCATCAGCGGCAACGACGACTTTCTCGGGATGCCGGTCTGAGTGCCGCAACATCGTTCAGGATGCGGCGCAGCGCCACGGTGGTGCGGTCGGCCTTGGTGTGGGTCTCGACGCCTGGCGACAACGGCACCGCCTTGCGGCGAAGCTGTTCGAGCAGCCCCTTGTCTTCGAGGGCCACGGCGGTCTGAAACGCGATGGCCGCCTCGGCACCCGACGGGTCCGCAGCCAGGTCAGTCATGAGCTCGAGGCAAAACAGCCGCGTGGTGCTGACGTCGACGGGCTGGTGGAAGAACAACAGCACCATCTCGCCGTGTTCGCCGTAGTCGAGCCGCAAGCGCAGCTGGTGGGGAGCGGTGAACACGAACTGCATGGTCCGTTCGACGATTCGTCCGCTGCCGTCGACCAACTGGGCCGAGTGGACATGGGTTGAGGTGAACCCCCAACCGTCGCGGACGACCTCGAAGTCGCCCACCACCAGGTCCTGGGCGTCGCCGATGGTGGCGGTGTGGATGAACGGAAAGTGACCCACGTCGAGGAAGTTGTCAGCCATCTGGCCCGCGCTGGCGTTCCAGGTCGACACTGGCAGGCGGGCCAATCCATAGGCAGGATCGTCGTACTCCGGGACGGTCGGAAGGGGAGCGACCGGGGCCTCGATGCTGGCCCACAACATGCCGTAGGCCTCGGTGACTTCGGCTGCCGAGTCGACGCAGGCCGTCGGTGGAAGTGTCGCCGACGGACCAAGAGCTGGGATGTCGACACAGGTGCCATCGGGGGCAAAGCACCAGCCGTGATAGGCACACTCGAGGGTGCCGTTACGAATAGTGCCCGCGGTGAGCGGGGCTAGACGATGGGGGCAGGTGTCGACAATCAGCGACCACGGCTGGGTCGCGTCCGGCCGGAAAAGGGCCCAGTCGATACCCAGCAGGCGCACCGGATGAGGCCCATCGCCAGCAAGGTCATCGACGATGGCGATCGGATGCCACATCTGGCGAAGGGAAGGATGTTCGTTGTCGAACCACACTGCGTCAGCCACGGGGCCTGACGCTAGCCGTCGTAGCGCCTAGTGCTGGCTCCATGAGCCGTCAGGGTGACGTTCGAACAGTCCAACCTGCCATTCGACCGCGGCCGACACATCGATGAGGTCGTTGGCCAACCGCTGGTACGGCTCGATGTCAGTCGACGACTCGAGTCCGTACGCCAGCGACAGGTGGAGCCATGTCTTTCGTCGCAGCGCATCATCGCCCTCGCCAAGGTGGTGCATGTTGGCGAACTGGCTCGTGAAGTCGATGAGCCAAGGGCTGGACAGCTCGAGACCGACCCAGCCGTCGTCGCAGCGGAGCTGGACCACCTCGACTGAGCCGAGTGGCGCGACATGTGTTGTCGATGCCGTCACCGTGGCGAACTCGCTGACAATCCGTGGCAGGTCCTCGGGTCGACGCCAGAAGAACCCGGTCAGGGTGCAATGGGGAGGATAGGTCTGGGCCTGGGTGGCGCCGAGACCGGCCGCGGCGTCGAAGTAGCGCCCCACCTGCTCAGCGAGGGGACCGGTCGGTGTGGCGTACACGATGAGCTGACGTCGGCCGTGGCGAGAAGCGAGCCCGGTCATGGCGCCGCCACGTGGGGAGCGAGGGTGTTGAGGATCAGGTCACCACCAGCAACGACGGCTCGCACCTTGGCTGGCAACCATCGGCCATGGTGCGCCCGTGGCGGTTCAACGACCACGATGTCGGCCCGCTGACCGGCTACTAGCCGACCCCGATCAGCGAGGCCGGCGAGCTCGGCGGGGCGGGTCGACACGGCCAGCCAGGCGTCGGCGAGTGTTGCCAAGCCCAATCGTTCCAGCTCGAATGGGGCCTGTAACAACGATGGGTAGTGGTAGTCAGAGACCAAGATGTCGGCCGCTCCAGCGGCCCAGGCCTCGGACACGTTGAGGTTGCCGAGATGGGATCCGCCGCGAACCAGATTCGGAGCACCCAACATCACAGCGACGCCCTCGCGCCGATACTCCTGAGCCAACGCGATCGACAGCGGGAACTCGGCAATGGCCACACCGAGGGCAAGGTCTCGTTCGAGATCGGCTGTTGTCGATGCGTCATGGCTCGCAGTCGGGCACTTGGCTGCATCACACACCGCAGCCAGGTGACGGTCGTGCTGCTTGCCGAGGTGGCGCCGGCCGATCGCGGCTTCCTGCAGGTCGATCAGCTGGTCGGCACCCACAGCCGAGCGGGCCAGCTGGGTTGCCGTCGGCGGCGGCGCAGTTCGGGCGTTGTCGGGTGTGTGGTCGTTATAGGACAACAGTCGCACCGACCCCGATGACACCAGCTCGGTCAGCTGGTCGAAGTCGGCGGTGTTGCAGCGCTCGTGACGAACATGGATCAACACGTCAGGACCCGGTGTTGCGCCACGCCGACCTTCGACCGCGTCGATGACGTCGAGCACGGTGGACCGGCTCCGCAGGCCCGGTTCCCAACTGTCGGTGAGCGATAGGTAGGAGGTCGTGATACCAGCGGCGATGAGTTGGTGGTTGTTGTCGTCCAAGGCCAGGTCGAGATCGAACCGAACCCCGGGTCGGGGCATGATCGACCTCTCGAAGGCGTCACCGTGGAGGTCGACGAGGCCCGGCAGCACGAGACACCCGGTGGCGTCGTACCCGCGGGCTGTGTCGGAGGTGCCCTCAATGGTGGGGCCATCCCAACCCAGTGCTGTTTCTGCCATACCAGGTTCAACCAGTCCCGCCTCAAGCAGTACGGCCCCGTTGATGAACGAGCCGCTGGTGATGATCGGAGACGAAAGGCAACGCGTGTGTGTGGTCACGGGAGCCAACCTAGTGAACCTCGCGTGACGGCGATGGGCGAATGTGCCAACGGCATCTGAACGCATTCACAAGGTTGGATGAACGGTGGCCAAACCCGGTTGTACAGACAACTTGGCCACGCGAACGTGCACCCCATGACCCGGGCTGATGTCACCTATCTCGCTGTAGCCGATCAGTTGGAACCGCACATCCTGCGTTTGCCGGCCGGCACGAGGTTGCCTTCGGAGAACGAATTGGCGAGCACCCACGAGGTGAGCCGCCTCACCGCCCGCTCTGCGCTCCAGGAACTCGAACAACGCCAGCTGGTGCGTCGCACGAGGGGCTCGGGAACCTTCGTGGCGTTGCGTCTTGAGTACCCGATTCGCTCGGGTGAGCGGCCCAGTTGGAGCCAGACCGTGACCGCCCTTGGGCACCGCTGCGACTATGAGACCATCGAGCTCGGAACTATCAGGGCGCCAGCGGTCGTGGCTCGACACCTCGCTATACCGAGGGGACGAACCGTGACCCAGCTCGTGCGCCGAGGCCTGGTTGATGGCGAAGTCGCCACCCTCCAGACCCAGTGGTTCCCCGTCGATCTGGTTCCCGACCTGTCGGGATTCCTGGGCGACGGGGGATCGGTCGCTTTGGCTCTGCACGATGCCTATCGCATCGAGGTTGAACGCTGGTGGTCGCGCGCTGAGTTGGTGTCAGCCCCGGCCGACGTGGCCCCCCTGCTCGAACTCGTGGGTCGGCCGCCGGCGTGGCATGTCGAGTCGGTCAACCTCGCGATCGAGCACGGCCGCCCAGTCGAGTACTCGATCAGCTGGATGCGGGCCGATTGCTTCCGGGTCGTGCTCGAACACGGACCCGTTCCCGACGCCAATCAACGTTCGAACCCGATGCCGGCGGCTCAGGTCGCCAGCCCACCTCACTTCCTGGAGCACTCCTCATGATTGACCTCGCCCGTAACCGGCGCATTGAGCTGCTGGCGGCCATGCCGTCCGAGCCGCTGATCGCGCTGGCTGAGAAATGCCTCGACGGCGCCACCAGCGTCAAGGCGATCAAGACGCCCGAGGTCGGCACGGTCATGTTGACCGTTGTCGAACCAGTCGAACGAACCCGATTCCACCTCGCTGAGGTCCTCGTGACCCGGTGTGAGGTGGTGCACCGCGACCAGCGGGCGTGGGCCATGCGGATGGGCGACGATCGCGAGGCGGTCCTCGCGGCTGCCATATGCGACGCCGAAGTTGAAGCCCGAGGTCCCGCCGCGGCCCTCGTTGAAGCCGCCTGTTCTGGCCAGGTTGCCCACGCAGCCCGGACCAGGGCGGCCGAGTGGGCCGAACTCGAACCCACGGTGGTCAACTTCCAGGAGATGGACTGATGGATGTCGCCACGCTGACCCTGCGCGGGGCCCGCTCTCAACAGACCTTCGACGTGCTGCTTCGCACGTTGTCCGAACCGGGTGTCATCGCCCACATGGCCAGCCCCGATGACGTTGGCGGCCAGCCCCAGCTGTGGCTGGCGTTGGCGTTGGCCGATGTCGATATCTCGGTGGCGGTCATCAACACATCTGGGCGGACCATGACAGCGGCCCTTGACGTCGTGGCCGATGCCACTGGCTGCCGTCGCGCTCCAGCTACCGATGCATCGATCGTCGTGGTGCTGGCTGACCCGTTGGCGACCGCTGAGACCGATGGTAGAGGCGTCGTCGAGGTGCTGGGATCGCTGAGGCGAGGCACACCGATGGCTCCCGAACATTCGACCCAGGTTGGGCTCGGTGTTGGCGCCCTTCGGTGCCCGGCCCCTGACGATGTGCCCAACGGCAACGGTTGCCTTGTCGAACTGTCCGGCCCGGGGGTGCCGGGCACGCGCACCATCGAGGTCGCGGGCATGTCGCCTGAAGCCCTCAGCCAGCTCGGCACGAGCAGCGGGCAATTTCCGACCGGAATCGACGCCTGGTTGTTTGACCCGACGGGCCTGACCATTGCCATCTCGCGCAGCACCACGGTGCGCGTCATCCAACACTCCACCACGAGCGAACAGGAAGTTTGACCATGGGCTATGTAGCAGCCAAGGGTGGATTTGATGCCATCCAAGCAGCCGAGGCACTGGTGGCCCGGCAACGGTTGGAGGGCCGCAGTTCGTGGCTCGAACTCGACCAGATCACCGACCGCATGCGGTTGGCCGTCGACCGGGTGATGGGCGAAGGTGGACTGTGGGACAGCGAGCTCGCGGCTCGGGCCCTGCGCCAGGCCGAGGGTGACCTCATCGAGGCCGCACACCTCGTGCGGGCTCATCGGTCGACCCTGCCCCGCTTGGGGTACACCCGGCCCGTCGACGCCGACGAGATGGATGTGCTCCGGCGCATCGTGCCCGCGTTCCGTGAGCCGCCTGGACTTAATGTTATGGGTAGTACCGTGTTCTACACCGGACGGTTGATCGATACCTCAGATGAGGACACGGGTCGACGCATGGCCGCAGAGGCCGCAGCTCACCGACGCAGCCAAGCTGCCAGCCCAATAGGAACTGGCCCAGCAACCAGCCCAACAGAAACCAGCCCAGTAGAAGCCAGCCCAGCACCGGAACCGCGAGTTCCGGGGCGGTTGATGGATGTGTTGCGCTCGATGGACGCCCTGGTCGACCGGCGTCGCGATGACGATCCCGAACCGGTGGATATCAGCCGGGTTGCGGCCCGTCCGGGAGCGCCACGTTCGGCTCGTCTGTCGACGATGGCCCGGGCCGAGACCGGGGCCCTCGTGCAGCTCTGGTACCGCAATATTTTGGGCCCGGACCGCAACCTTCATGAGGTAACTCTCGGCGAGGTTCGCCACGGTCGTCTGCCGGTCTCGGTGCACAATCCTGTCACGGGCGCCCCGGTCGACATTGGCCATGTCCGGGTCACCGAGGTCGAAGCCATCGAGGATCTTGATGGCGTCGATGAGGACCGTTCCAAGTTCGATGTCGGATACGGCATGTGCCTTGGCCACAACGAACGCAAGGCCATTGCGATGGCCAACCTCGATATCGCGGTGGTGCGGGCCCCAGCCGACAGCCCTCTCGAACAATCGGTGCTGATGACGACCGACGGGCTCGATGCTTCGGGGTTCCTTGAACATCTCAAGCTGCCTCACTATGTGACGTTTCGTTCGATGATGGAACGCAAGGCGGCGCTGACGGCCCGTGCTCAGGCTCGCGCCGCGGAGGTTGGGTCATGAGCCTGTTCGACGTGCTCGACGCACCCAGCACGACCCAGCCGTCGCCGGGTCCCGACCTGGTGACCATCCTCGACGAATCGTCTAAACGCGAGATTCGTCGGGCGATCCTGACTGCGGTCGCGGTGCCTGGCTATCAGGTGCCCTTCGGGTCTCGGGAAATGCCCGTGGCCCGAGGATGGGGCTCTGGCGGACTCCAGATCACCTTGGCGATCGTTGGACCAGACGATGTGGTCAAGGTGTATGACCAGGGCGAAGACGGCGGCGTCAATGCTGCGAACCTGCGACGCCTGATCCGGCGCTCCGAAGGGGTCCAGACGACCACCGATCCGAGGGCCGCGTCGGTCATCCAGACCCGTCATCGTGTTCCGGAGGATCAGCTGACCGAGGGCCAGACCCTGGTGCTCCAGGTGCCAGTCCCCGAGCCCCTGCGGGGGGTCGAGCGCGACATGAACGAGCTGCGCCGCATGCACGCCGAGGCCGACTACTCGCGCATGTGGGTGGCGCTCTATGAGGACATTGTTCGCAACGGCGTGGTGACCAAGACCACTGGGTATCCATGTGTGGTCGCAGGCCGATACATCATCGCCACGACGCCCATTCCACGCTGGGACGTGCCGCCCCTGCACCAGGCCGCGTTCTTGAGCCTGTTCGGGGCCGGGCGCGAAAAGCGCATCTACGCCAT
>CAYGMW010000007.1:0-28069 GCA_964350975.1 uncultured Acidimicrobiales bacterium
CCTTGGCCTCGATGAGGTTGCCTGCAAGGCAGTCGACGAAGTGCAGCAGCAGCTTTTCGCTGACATCGGCCATCACGCCACGGCCGAACTGGGCAACCTTGCCGGTGACCTTGAGATCGGTGCTGATTTCGGCCTTGGTGCCATCGCCATCAGGGGTGAGCTGCATGGTGACCACGGCGCTGGCATTACCTGCGCCGCGGGTGTCGCGACCGGAGCCCTCAATCTTGGCCATGTAGTTGGCGTCGTCCTTTTCCAAGAACTTGGCCGCGCCCTTGTACTGGGCAGTGATGGGACCGACCTTGACCTTGACCGAACCCTTGAACTCGTCGCCATCGATCTCAGTCAGTTGGGCGCCGGGCATACACGGAGCGATTCCCTCGACGTCGGTCAAGGTGGCCCATGCAAGGTCGATCGGTGCGTCGACTCGGAATTCGTTGTTCAGTTCCATCGCTGGAGGTCCTCCACGGTGTCAATGTCGTCAGGCCGACCGTCACACGGTATCGCCTCGACCTGCCCGGACCTCTGTCGCAGTAGCTCGCGGGCGCCAGCATCGCCGGTTCGCTCGATTTCCGACCACAGCACCCGAGCGATCCGAACCGGGTGCGCCAGCGAGGTGTCATACGACGCCCGAGCCAGCTCCGAGGTCGATGCCCCGACCAGATCCCATGCCGCTGAGGTGACACCTGGCTGGTCGGCCAGACCGAACACCGCCGCATCGTGGGCGGTGCCATCGAGATAGTCGAGGGCTGCTGCCATCGACGAGGCCTGCCCTTGGGCCCAGTTGGGGTTCGACACAACAGTCACCGTGGATGGAAGCAAGCTGATCACGTCGGCCGCTCCGACCACCACGATGTATTCGGCAAAGGTGGCCATCGTCATGGCCTCGACTGACCACTCAATGACGTGACGGCCGCCCACTCGCGCGAGCAGCTTGTGCTGTTCGCCGGCAAATCGGGTGCCGCCGCCGGCGGCCAGAAGCACTGCGGCCGTGGTCAATGAATGGCCCCGTCGCGGTCGCGCAAATTCGGTGCCATCCGCCCAGTGCGTGTGGCGATGATCTCGGCCACGATCGAAACGGCCGTTTCTTCAGGCGACCGAGCGCCGATGTCGAGCCCGATTGGGGCCATCACCCGCTCAAGGTCGGCGTCGCTCACACCCACCTCGCGCAGACGCTCGTTACGGGTATCGGTGGTGCGGCGGCTCCCCATCGCCCCGAGGTAGCCCACCTTGGTGGCGAGCGCAGAGGTGATGGCCGGCACGTCGAACTTGTTGTCGTGGGTCAACACGCATACCGCGTCGCGCGGGCCAAGGTCGCCACCGATGCGCGCCAGCAGGCGGTTTGGCCAGTCAACGACCACCTCATCGGCCATCGGGAAACGGCGCTTGGTCGCGAAAACTTCGCGAGCATCACACACCGTCACGCGATAGCCGAGCAGCTTGCCTTGGGCCGCCAACGCCCGGGTGAAGTCCACCGCTCCGAAGATGACGAGCTGGGGCCGAGCCGCGTGCGATTCGATAAAGACGCTGAGGTCCGTTTGTCGGGCCTCGCCCTGGCTGCCGTAGTGGCGCACCCCGCTGCGACCAGATTCGAGTTCGGCCAGCGCGTCGCGCTCGACCACCCGATCGAGGCCGTCGTTGCCGAGGGTGCCGAGCGTCGGCGAACCGGGGGTGACGAGAAGCTTGGCCCCAGCGTCGGGACCGTCGATGACCGTGGCCAGCGCTGTCGGCGTCTCGGAGCGGATGGCGTCGCGAAACGCCTCATAGATAGCGCCCACTACCAGGACAACTCTTCTAAGAAGAGATGGATAGTGCCACCGCAGGTCAGGCCGACCGCAAAGGCTTCGTCATCGGAGAACCCGAACGTGACTACGCCCGGCCCGCGGTCGCCGCCGAGCAGTTGGAGGGCTTCGCCCACCACGGCGCCTTCGACACAACCACCCGACACCGAGCCGGCAACCTCGCCATCTTCGTTGACTGCCATCGCGGCACCAGGGTCGCGCGGCCCGGAACCTTCGATATCGACGACGCGGGCAATCGCAACGCGCTTGCCGGCATGTTGCCATCGGTCGAGGTCGTCGAGAATCTCGATCATCACTGCTCCCCTGCTGACACGAAACCGTCCGCTCAGGGTATCGAGCGGCGCCACTGAGTCATCCCACCAGGTTCAGCGATGACCAATCACCGCCGCCAAGCGTTCGAGCGATTCATAGGCGTGGCCCTCAACGAAGGAGTCGACATGGGGAAGTGCCGCGGCCATCCCTTTCGCCAGCGGGGCATAGCCGGGCGTGTACTTGAGCGGATTGACCCAGATGAGCTGATGGGTCACCCGATGTAGCCGCTCCATCTGGGCCGCGAGCTCGTCAGACTCACCCCGGTCCCAGCCGTCGGACAAGATCACCACGTTGGCACCGCGGGCCATGCCGCGCACACCCCATTCGTCGTTGAACACCCTGAGCGTGTCGCCCAGCCTGGTACCGCCAGACCAGTCCTGCACCGATGCGCCCGCAGCCTTGAGCGCCGCATCGGGGTCGCGGCTTTGGAGCTCACGGGTCACCCTCGTGAGGCGTGTCCCAATAGTGAACGCCTCGACTCGGGCACGGCCGACGACCGCGGCGTGGGCGAACCGCAGCAGGGCGCGGGCGTAAGACTCCATCGAACCTGACACATCGACCAACAACACGAGGCGCCGGGGCCGACGATCGGTGTCCTTGTAGGCCATCCGGATCGGTTCGCCGCCAGTCGACATCGCGAGCCGAACGGTGCGGTTCAAGTCGGGGCGGCGGGTCCGACGACGGGTGGGGGTCATCCGGCGCGACGGCCGGGTTTGGGCCGTCCAGCGCAGCCCAACCATCAGCTGGTGCAGCTGTTCGAGCTCGTCGTCGGAACATTCGCCAAAGTCTTTGTGGCGCAAGATCTCCACTGCGCTCCAGCGGACCTCAACGATGGGGCCGTCGACGACCGACTCGTCACCGTTGTCTTCGGAGTCTTCATCGTCGTCGTCATCGTCGGTGGCGAGCATGATCTCGGGCGGCGGCGCTTGGAGCTGGGTGGTCACCACCCCGGTCAAGCCGCCCCAGAACACAGCGAATGCCGCGTCGTAGATCTCAGCGTCGAGCTCGTGTGACGTGAGGGTGGCCCGTCCAGCCCAGAACACCGCGTCGGCGCTGGTGATGTCGATGACCGATAGCGCCTCGACGAAACCCATCGACCGGCTCAGCGACACCTCGAGGCCAGCACCACGAAGCACCCCAACAAAAGCCGCAGCCAGGGCCTCGGCGCTGGCCGTTTGCGACTCCATGTCAGATCAGACGCGGCCAACAGCGGCCAGCACCTGGTCGAAGGCCGAGCCGGTAACTCGGAGCTGGTCTTCGCGGTACTTGAGCACGGTGCCGATGGTGGTGCGAATCGTCTCGGCGTCGAGGGTGGCCCGCCCAAGCGAATGCAACGCCTGAGCCCAGTCGATGCTCTCAGCCACACCAGGCGGCTTGTACAAACCTAGGCCGCGCATTGATTCGACCGCGGCCGCAACCTGGGCCGTCACTTGGGCCGAGGCTCCGCCAGCCTTGAGCCGAACAATCTCGACTTCGCGCTCGAAATCGGGATGCTCGACCCAGTGATACAGGCACCGGCGCTTGAGGGCGTCATGGACGTCGCGGGTGCGGTTTGAGGTAACGATCACGATCGGCGGATCGACAGCGCGGACTTCGCCGAGCTCGGGAATGGTGACCGCATACTCGGACAACACCTCGAGTAAGAACGCTTCGAACTCGTCGTCGGCGCGGTCGATCTCGTCGATGAGCAACACCGGCAAACCAGCTGGCGACGGCATCAGTGCCTGCAGAATTGGCCGTCGAATCAAGAACCGCTCGTTGTACAGCTCGTCTTCGAGGTCGTCCGAGCGCCCAGCGGCTGCGCCCGACGCTTCAGCGGCACGAAGGTGCAGGAGCTGACGGGTGTAGTCCCACTCATACAGCGCCTGAGAGGCATCGATACCCTCATAACACTGCAATCGCACGAGATTTCCGCCCGTGATGGCGGCCAACACCTTGGCCACCTCGGTCTTGCCGACACCCGCCTCGCCTTCGAGCAGCAACGGTCGTCGCAGCGCGATGGCGAGGTGGATGATGGTGGCAAGCCCGTCATCGGCCAGGTAGTCGTGTGCGGCAAGCGCCGCCCCAACCTCAGCTGGCGACGATGGCAGAGTCACTCAGGCCACGCCTGATGCAACAAGGGCACGCTCGGTGAGGACGCGAGCGAGGTGCTCGCGGTACTCAGGAGTGGCGTTGAGATCGGTCGGAGCCTCGGTCCCTTCAGCAGCAACAGATGCAGCGTCAGCGGCGCTCGCGCCACGCGACACAGCGTCTTCGACCGCGGTGGCCCGAACCGGAACCGAACCCATATTGACAAGGGTCACACCAGTAAGGCCATCGCCGATCACCGAAGCGACGCCAACAATGGCCCAGTCCTGAGCCCGACGGTTGAACTTCTGGTAGTTCCAACCAGCGGTCGGGCACTTCGGGACGCGAATCTCGGTGAGCATCTCGTCTTCGGCGAGCGCTGACTCGAAGTAGCCGGTGAAGAACTCGGTTGCCGCAATCTCACGAACGCCGTTGGGGCCCTGAGCGATGAGAGTTCCGCCAAGGGCCAGCACCGCAGCCGGAAGGTCCGAAGCGGGGTCGCTGTGGGCAAGGGTTCCGCCGAGAGTGCCGCGATGGCGCACCTGGGGGTCGCCAACCACATGGGCAACCGCAGGCAGGATCGGGCACTGAGCCGCCAGCAATTCGCTGTTTTCAAGCATGCTGTGGGTCGTGAGCGCGCCAATCGCCAGATGGTCGCCAGCGTCGCGGACGTAGCTGAGATCGGTCACCCGACCAATGTCGATCACCACGGTGGGAACTGCGAGACGCAGCTTCATCATCGGCACCAACGAATGGCCGCCAGCCATGAGCTTGGCTTCGTCGCCATGTTCGACCAGCTGCGCAATCGCATCAGCGGCCGATTCGGCACGGTAGTAGTCAAATGCTGCAGGAATCATTGTCGCCCCTCAGTCCTGAACTGGCTGGCCACTGGCGGCAAGCACTGCTTTGACGATGTTGTGGTAGCCGGTGCAGCGGCACAGGTTGCCCTCAAGGCCTTCGCGAACTTCGCGCTCGGTGGGCTTGGGGTTCTCTTGGAGCAGCGATACTGCGGCCATCACCATGCCTGGAGTGCAGTACCCGCACTGAAGCGCATGTTCTTGACGGAACGCCTCCTGCATGGGGTGAAGTTCGGTGTCGCTCGGGGCGAGGCCTTCGATGGTCAAGATCTCTTGACCATCGGCCTGCACGGCGAGCACCGTGCACGACTTCACCGACTCGCCGTTGAGGTGCACGGTGCATGCACCACACGACGATGTGTCACATCCGATGTTGGTGCCGGTCAGCCCAACTTCTTCGCGCAAGTAGTGCACGAGCAGCTGACGAGCCTCGACGTCGTGCGACGTCGCGGTGCCATTGACGTTGACAGTGATGTCCACGCGTTCCCCCATAAAGGTCGATCTGAGCGATAACCATCATGCCCGATGCTGGAGTCGCTTACCTCACTCAACCGATTACCATCTATGAAATGACCGAACAACGACGTCTCGCCGTGCTGCTGCTCGCAGCCTGCGGTGCCGTGGTCGGTCACGTTGTGGCCTATGAATTTGCCGGTGTTGCGCTGGGATCTCGGCACAACTACCTGTCAACGACGGCGCAGGTTCTCTTGCCGCTCGGCGCTGTTGCGGCCCTATGGCTTGCCTACCGAGCCAGTCGCCGTGCCGGCCTCACCTCTCAGTCGGTGAGCTGGCAACACCTCGCCCTACTACAGCTGGGGTTGTTCGCAGCCCAAGAGACCACCGAGTCCTTGGTTTCCACGGGCACGCTCGCCCACCTGAATCCCTTGGTGATGGCGATCGGCCTCGTGGCCCAGATCGCAGTAGCCAAGGTCATCCATCGCGCGTTGGCCTCGGCCGCACGCGTGGTCCAGCGCCTGCTGGCGACCGCTCCGTTGGTCGTCCTTGGTGTTGCTTCGTTGTGGGTTCGGCACCGACGCGATGTCGGTCCGGCCGAAACACCCGCTCTGGTCACGCCCAGCCGCGGCCCTCCTGTGCTGTTCGTTCTCTGACCTTGCCGCGTCTCGCGGCACACGACCGAACTTCTCGCACCCCTTGGTGCATCACACACAGGATCACGAAATGAAACGCGTACTTATCTCCTTGACCGCGGCCATTGTGCTGCTACTCGCCGCATGCGGCGACTCAGACGAAACCACCTCAGCGACCGACACCTCGGCCTCGCCCACAACCACCGCGGCAACCACCGCGGCGGCCGATGAGGCCACCGACACGACCGAGATGGCTGGCCACGACCACAGCCACGACCACAGTCATGACGAGCTGGTCGAGTCCGAGGCAGCTGAGCCACCAACCCTCAACCTCGAAGTGCTCGAGGACCCCATGAGCGGCTGGAACCTGCACCTCCAAACCACCAACTACGTCTTTGCCCCTGAGAACGTGTCGACAGCCCACATCGACGGACAGGGCCATGCTCACCTCTATATCGATGGCGAGAAGTACGGGCGTATCTACAGCCCATGGTTCCAGGTTCCGCCGCTGGAACCGGGCGAGCACACCCTGACTGTCGAGCTCAGCGCCAACGACCATCGCGCGTATGCCGCCAACGGCGTCAAGATCGAAGACTCTGTCACCCTCACGGTTCCAGGCGAGTCAGATCAAGAAGCATCGGCGGGGCAGATGGACCACATGGACGACATGGGTGTCCCTGTGGCCGACATCAGCTTCGAAGTCGTGTACTCCAACGGCACCGTCGAGGGTGGTCCGCAACAAGTCGAGGTCAAACTCGGCTCCATGGTTGCGCTTACTGTCACCAGTGACATCGACGAAGAGATCCACGTGCACGGATACGACGAGTACCTCGACATCTCAGCGGGCGAGACCACAACCTTGCTGTTCGAAGCCCGGATTCCTGGCGTCTTTGAAGCTGAGCTTGAGGGCAACGGACAGCGGCTCATCGAGTTCGAGGTGTCATGAACCCAATCGTGCTCGCCCACGGTGTTGGCGCACGCGGCGACCTGCCCGTCGACCCCGGGTTCTTGGCCTGGGGCGGCGGGCTGGTGCTCGTCGTGTCATTCGCCGCCTTCGGTGTCTTGTGGACCACGCCGCGGCTGGCCAGTGCCGCCGCCAACGCTCGATCAATCGGCCGGCCAGCGACCCAACTGGTCGATATTGGCCTCGTTGTCGGCCGGGTCATCGCGGCTGCTGTCTATGTACTCACCATTGCTGCGGCACTTACCGGTTCGCGCTTTTCGGTCCTGAACCCAACTGCGTGGGTGTTGTACATCGCTGTCTGGACAGCAATGCCGATGTTGTCGTTCCTGATCGGCGACATCTGGCGCCACATCAGCCCACTGCGGCTGCTCGGCCAAGGCGCCGAGTTCGTCGGGCGCCGGTTCGGTCTTCATCGCGAGACCGCCGTCGATGCCCGCCCTGCGGCAGTGGCGCTCGCCGGGTTCTTGTGGCTCGAGCTGGCCTATCACGCGCCCGCATCGCCACGCGTGATCGGGTGGCTCATTGTTGCCTATTCGGTATGGGCAGTCGTCCCCGCACTGTGGATGGGCGTCAAGTGGACTGACAGCGCCGATGGTCTGGGCTGGTGGTTCTCGACCGTTGCATCCATGGCGCCGTGGCGTCGCAACGGCACCATTGGACTGCGTTGGCCAACAACAGGACTCGCCGAAATCGAAGCACCGCGCGGTGCCGTCGCTGCGGTGCTGGTCGTACTCGGCGGCACCACATTCGACGGATTCAGCCGAACCGACTGGTGGAACAGCATTGCCGGCGACCAGTTCGGCTGGAGTCTTGCTGGCTACAACACCGCCGGGATGATCTGGATCGTCACCATCGTTGCACTGTTGTACCTCGGCGCGTCGCGGTACTCAGACCGCGTCGGCGGCGCCAACGCGGCAACAACGTTCTTGCCGTCGCTGGTGCCGATCGCGTTCGGCTACGGCATCGCCCACACGTTCTCGCTGCTGGTGTTCGAAGGCCAGACCCTGCTGATCCGTATCTCGGATCCCTTTGGCACTGGCGCCGATTGGTTCGGAACCAATACCTGGATCGAGAACTACACCCTGGTATCCACCACGCTGATCGCCTGGGTGCAGGTCGGCGCCATCGTGATCGGGCATCTCATCGGCGTGATGGTGGCCCACGATCGGGCCCTCGAACGTTTCGACGACACCGACAGCGCGATCCGCAGCCAGTACGCGATGATCGTCGCCATGGTGGCCTACACCGTGGCCGGACTGTTGCTCTTGGTGCAGGCCTAGCCCGCACCTCAGTCGATGAAGTTGTTCAGGGCCCGCATGGCGATCCCGCCAAGGAGTGTCACACCGCCGAAGAGGGCGACGAGGCCAGGCCAGATCTCGCCCCAGGTTGCCCCCTGCACCACGAACCCGGTGCGGGCCAGTTCGAGGATTTGGGTCATGGGGTTGAGCTTGGCTGCGGTGGTGAGCCAGCCCGTCGTCAGGTCAAGAGGCACCTGGGCCGTCGAAACGAACAGCACCATGAAGATGCCAATGGAGAACAGCGGCGCGATTCGTTGGTCCTTCACCCGGTAGATCAGCCCGAGCGAGAAGCAGCTGCCCATGACCGACACGCCGGTGACGGAAAGGAACAACAGCGGCAACCCAATAACGTCGGTCGGACGAGCGCCCAAGACCAAGCCCAGAGCAAACACACAGAAGGCCACGACATAGGTTCGGACCAGCGCCACGGCCACCGATCCGAGAAGAATCGACAGTCGACGGCCAGGCATCAGGAGCAGACGGTCGAAGAAGCCGTTATCGATGTCGACCGCGGAGGCAAACCCGGCTCCGACCCCACCGAACGCGGCCGCCTGGAGCAACATGAACGGCAGATACCAGTTGGCGACCGAATCGGTCGGGAAGCCGGGCAGGTCCGTCACGGCTCGGTACAGACCGACGTATACGACGAGGAAGAAGCCCGGGAAGAAGAACGACTGGACGATGATCGCAGGGAACCGGATCGTGCGGATCAAGCCACGACGGGCCACCGCCCGGCTTGATCGAAACAGCGTGGGCCCAGTCGCCGTCATCGCGATACCCGTTGCAAGGTCAACACCGCACCGGATGTCAGCACGCTCATCAGGATTCCCGTAATGCCAACGGCCGTCGCGGCGTCGGCGAAGGTGAACCCATCGATCACCAAACTTCGGGCGGCATCGACAATCCACGACACCGGGTTGACTGCGGCGACCGTTTCGAACCAGCCACCAGACAGCTCTGGTGGAAAGAACGCCGACGACAAGAACACGGCTGCGAAGAAGATCGGGAAGAACCCGTTGACTGCCTCGACCGAGCCAGTCCGCAACGCAATCACGAGGGCGAACGACCCAATGGCACCGGCGAACAACGCCGACATCACGCTCAGCGCCACCACCGAGGGCACTCCCCCGGCGACCGATGCGCCCAACCCCAAAAAGATCAGCACGAACAACACGGTCTGCAACACGGCCAGCGCCATCACGCCCGCCAAGCGCCCAAGCAGGAGGCCAGTCCGCCCGACCGGTGCGGCCCGAAGCCGATCCGAAAAGCCGTTCTCCATATCGATGGCCATCTCGGCGCCCACCGACGTGGCCCCAAACATCACACCCTGGATGATCGTGGCCGGAAGAATGAACGTCAGGAACGAATCAACCTCGGGGAACCCGGGAAGTTCGCGCGTGCGGTCGAACGCGGCACTGCTCACCGCGCTGAAGAACACCGGAAAGATGACCGCCGGAGCCCACAGCTGGGGCTGACGGATAATCCCTCGAACCGACCGTCGGGCCATCGCCAGCGCCGGAGCCAGCTGGCGGGGGCCGGCCAGATCAAGCATCGGCTGAGCCTTCAAGACGACGACCGGTTGCTTCGGCAAACACATCGTCGAGGCTGGGTTCGTCGAGTTCCATGTGACGTACCGCGATACCGGCGTCGTCGAGCGCCCTCACCACCGACGCCAACTCTGCCGCTCCACCAGCGAGCCCGATCGCGAGGCGGCCTTGACGAGCGGGGCGTTCGCTGCCGAACGACGACAAGATGCCGGCCGCCCCGGCACGGTCGGCTTCAGCGACATCAATACGCAAGGTTGGGTCGCCAACACTCTGTTTGAGTTCGTCAGGACGACCCTGCCGCACGATGCGGGCACCGTCGATGATCGCGATGCGGTTGGCCAGCTGGTCGGCCTCTTCGAGGTATTGCGTTGTCAACAACACGGTGGTGCCGAACTCGGTGTTCAGCCGCCGCACCTCTTCCCACAACGCGGTGCGCGACGTGGGGTCAAGACCGGTGGTGGGTTCGTCGAGGAACAGCACCTCAGGTTCGTGGATGAGGGCCATCGCCAGGTCAAGGCGGCGACGCATACCGCCCGAATAGGTGCCCACACGCCGATCGGCAGCCGCAGTGAGGCCCACCCGTTCGATCAGTTCAGCTCCACGAGCGCGGGCGACCGACCGGCTCAAACCGTGCAGCGTCGCCTGCAACGACACCAGCTCAGATCCGGTCATCACCGGGTCGATGGCCGCGTCCTGCAGGGCCACACCGATCTTGGCCCTGACCTTGTCAGGCTCGGTCAACACATCGTGGCCCGCGACGATCGCCCGACCAGACGTTGGCTTGAGCAAGGTGGTGAGCATCCGCACCGTGGTGCTTTTGCCCGCACCGTTCGGACCGAGAAATCCGAACACCTCGCCCTGTTCGACCTCAAGGTCGATCCCATCGACGGCGACCAGGTCGCCGAACGAACGGCTGAGACCAATCGCTTGGATGGGAGCGGTACTCACTCGCCGCGGACCAAACGCTCGAACCCTGGCCAGAGCCAGGCGTCGGGAATCGCCGCAGTGTCGCCGCCCCGGGTCGTCAGGCGAAAGAGTTGCTCGCCTTCAGTCACCAGCGAGAACCGTTCGCGGGCAATACGGCTGATCGACACCTGGTCGTCGAAGCGGCCGAGCTCGGTCTCGACTTCGGCGATGGCGGCCCGAGTTTGTTCGAGGTCGGCTTGACGTTGAGACAGCTCATCGCGCTGGGCCAGGTATTCACTCGTCGGGAACACCGCGACGAACAACACCACCGCGGCAACGGCCAAAACACTGACCAGACCAAGACCGCCCCCGATGAGGCGAACTGCGCGTGGGCGCTCGGCCAGCGGGCGAGGCAACCCAGCACGGCCCGATTCGGGGCGCGCATCACCCGATCGCGAACCGGCAGAGGTTCGTGCCGTGGCGCGCAGCGACCGAGGACGCGGGAGTGCTGCGGTCATCGGCCAGCCAGCGCTGAGGCGCCCCAATAGGCCGCGGCGTCGCCAAGATCGGCTTCGATCCGCAGCAACTGGTTGTACTTGGCCACTCGGTCGCTTCGAGCCGGGGCCCCGGTCTTGATCTGGCCGCAGTTCGTTGCGACCGCCAAGTCGGCAATGGTGGCATCTTCGGTCTCGCCAGAACGATGGCTCATGACGCTGGTGTAGCCGCTGCGGGTCGCGAGCCCGACCGTGTCGAGGGTTTCGGTGAGGGTGCCGATCTGGTTGACCTTGATGAGAATCGAGTTGGCGATGCCGTCGTTGATGCCCCGGCTCAGGCGCTCGACATTGGTGACAAACAGGTCGTCGCCCACCAGCTGGACCCGGTCGCCAACCATCTCGGTGAGCGATGCCCAACCGTCCCAGTCTTGTTCGTCCATGCCGTCTTCGATGGACACGATCGGATAACGATCGGCCAGATCGGCCAGATAGGCGGCAAAGTCGGTCGGTGCGAGCGATCGATTCTCGCCGGCGAGCACGTACTGCCCGTCACGGAAGAACTCCGAGCTGGCGGCATCCATCGCCAACGAGATGTCGACACCGGGCCGGAACCCTGCGGTCTCGATGGCTTCGACCAACAACGCGAGTGCAGCCTCGTTCGAGGCCAGGTCGGGGGCGAAGCCGCCCTCATCGCCCAGCGCCGTCGACAGTCCCAACTTGGCGATGATCTTCTTCAGTGCGTGGTAGGTCTCAACACCCCAGCGAAGACCCTCAGAGAACGAAGCCGCCCCGATGGGCATGATCATGAACTCTTGGATGTCGACATTGTTGTCGGCGTGCTCGCCTCCGTTGATGACATTCATCATCGGCACCGGCAACACGTGAGCGTTCGGGCCACCGAGGTAGCGGTACAGCGGCAGAGCGAGCTCGTCGGCTGCGGCATGGGCAATCGCGAGCGAGCAGCCGAGCAGTGCATTGGCGCCCAAGCGGCCCTTGTTCGGGGTGCCATCGAGGTCGATCATCAGGTGGTCGATGAGACGCTGGTCGGTGGCGTCGTGGCCAACGAGCAGGTCGGCGAGTTCGCCGTTGACGTTCGCCACCGCAGTCTGAACGCCCTTGCCCAAGTAGCGGTCGCCGCCGTCGCGCAGTTCAACGGCCTCGAACTGCCCCGTCGACGCACCAGAGGGAACAATGGCCCGGCCCGACGCTCCCGAGTCGAGCATCACCTCAACCTCAACGGTGGGGTTACCCCGAGAATCGAGGACTTCGCGCCCTACAACGTGATCAATACTGCTCATCGTGGTTGCCTCACTGCACTTAGTGGCCGACAAGCGGTCGAGGGTAGCGAACCGAGCCGAGCCGTGCAGCAAGAACTTGGAGCTATTTCGTCAGACCGTGAGCAATTTCGTCAGATCGTGCTGTCGCCACTTCCGAGCGGCGCCCCGGCGTCGGCGGAGGCCTTGGCGACCCGCCATCTGTCCAGCAACTGCTCGACGCCAAGATCTCCAAGGGCAATCTGGTCGGACACAGCATTGAACTCGAGATGACGCAAGCGGTCGATGAAGCGTCGGTTGGCACCCCTCAGAGCCGTGTCTGGGTCGATGCCCGCGCTGCGGGCCCAGCCCACCAGGGCGAGGAAAACATCGCCGAGCTCGCGCTGTTGAGCGTCGATGTCGGTCTCGGCCCGCAGTTCGGCGAGTTCTTCGTCGACCTTGGCCGCCGCGAAGGCAATGTCGGGCCAACGAAAACCCATCGCGTCGCCCTTGTCCATGAGCTTGGCCGCCTTGGCGAGCGACGGCAGGTCGGGAATATTGGCAAACAGGCTCGCGCTCGAGGTTTCGGCCGCCTTGAGTTCTTCCCAACGCAGCCGCGAGGGGCCGGCCTCAGATTCGTCGCCAAACACATGGGGGTGCCTTCGGACCAGCTTGGTGTGAATCGACTCGGTGATGTCGACCATGTCGAAACCGCCGACCTCGTCAGCGATGACGGCATGCAGCACGATCTGGAAGAACAGGTCGCCGAATTCCGACGCCACCACCCCATCGTCTTTGCCGGTCTCGACGGCCTCGACAACCTCGAAGGACTCCTCGATGAGGTAGCGCATCAGCGATTCGTGGGTTTGGGCCTGATCCCACGGACACTCGGCCCGCAAACGCCTGACGAGCGCCTCGAACGCCACGACCGCAGTGGCCGTGTTCGGTGGCACCGAGTCGATATAGAGCGAGGTCAGATGGTCGGCCTCGACGGTGGAGTCGATGTCGGACCACGGAACCAACGCCACCACCTCGTCGGGCAGCCCCAGGTGATGCAACACGGTGGCCGAGTCGGGCTCGCGACCAACGAAGGCCAGCTTGATGTCGTTGAGCACATCGTTGTTGTGGCACTGGCTCACCAACACCGGGCCGCTCAACAACGGCAGGGCATCATCGAAGCGGTGCCCGTCGACGAGCTGCACCCCGCGCTCGACCGGGTCGATACGCAGACGGGCCCAGCTCAGGTCAAGGAACGACATCGCCGGCAATAGCACAACCACCACATCGTCGCGGGCGACGAGCAGCTCAACGGTGTGTTCGGCAACCGTCGGAGCCCCCGGCACCACATAGACCACATCGCCGTGGGCCGCGAGGGCCACCAGGTCGTCGACAATGGCCGCATAGACCGCCTCGAACGAATCGAGGGTCTCATACAGATGGTCATAGGACGGAGCGTCAATGAGCGCGGCGGCCGGATGGACCGAGGTGCGCAACCGGACGACGGGCGACGCCTCAATGGTCTGCTGGGTACCGACCGTCATCAGGTCGGTCCCCGCTGGGCCCAGACCAGCAACGATCACCCGACCACTCATGGGTGTCGCACTGCTCAGCCGTTAGAGGTCGGGTCGAGCGGGATGATGTTGGTTCCGTTCCACACACCAACAGCAGGGTCGATGTACACCTCGGCTTCGAGAGCGCGATCGTTGAGCCACGCCTGGGTGATCTGCTCGCGAGCGACTTGCTCGGCTTGAGCTACCAGCTCCGGCGGAGCCTCATAGCGCTCAATGATGTGGAATCCGAAGCTGCTCACAACCACGCCGCTCCGCTCGCCCACCGCGAGTGGCAGCAGGCCGGCGGCGAAACCGGGATCGAACGACTGGAGGTTCTGACACTGCAGATTGCCGCCCACAACCGAACTGCCGAGGTCGGTGCTCACCTCACCGGCCAGATCGGCAAAGGCCTCGCCCGCCTCAAGGCGAGCGATCACGTCAAGCGCCTCGGCCTCGGTTTCGACCAGGATGTGTGACGAACAAGGGACGGTCTGCACGAGGGCATCCGCGGTAGCAGCGACATCGTCAGCATCGGGAGCCAATTCAATCAACGACGACAGGTAGAGCCCAAGGCTGGTCTGGACGGCTTCGGGAGTGTCCAGCGACGGGGTCTCGACCCCAAGCGCAGTCGCTGCGTCGCGAGCAGCCTCGAGCTGGATCAGGGTGCCAAGAGTCTGAGCAACACCTGGCGCGCCCAGCGTGAGGCCGCCAGTGCGTGACATATCGGCAAGCCCGTCAGGGCCCGAAGGAGCATTGCCGCCAGCCACATAGGTCGACACAAGCTGATCGGCAGTGATGTCGACGCCGTTCACGGTGGCCATCACATCGAGCTCGTCACCATTGCTACAGGCGGACCCGATCAGGACAACGGACAACAACAGGGGCACAAGAGAGCGTTTCAACACAGTGATGGATCCTAGGGGTTGGTGCCGAACAGACCGATTCACGACGCGTTCTCGACCGGCCGAAGCTCTTCGAGGAAGTCAATGAGCTGGTCGACCAGCTTGGGGCCCGGCTTCACCGGAAGATGCAACTCTTCGGCGTCGGGCTTATAGATCGCCCCTCGCGACAGGCGCTTGAGCCTGGTTTGTTCGCTCATGCGCAGATCGAGCGGTGCAATTTTGGCAGTGGTGTTTCGCAACACCGAGATCTCGCCAATGCCTCGCTGGTGGCACGCGGCGCGAAGGCGGGCCAAGGCCAACAAGTTGGTCGCGGGGTCCGGGATCGGGCCGAAGCGGTCAATCCATTCGGCCTCGATATCGACAACCTGATCGGCTGCCGTCACCGACGCCAACCGACGGTAGGCCTCAAGACGCTGCTCTTCTCGCTCGACGTACTCGGTGGGCAAGAACGCCGGCATCGGCAGGTCGAGCTTGATGTCGACCGGCTCGGCAATTGGTTCGCCCTTGAGCTGGGCGACAGCTTCGGTGACCATCTGGCAATACAGGTCATAACCAACAGCTGCGATATGGCCAGACTGGCCTTCGCCGAGCAGATTGCCAGCGCCCCGGATCTCGAGGTCACGCATCGCGATTCGGAACCCGGAACCAAGCTCGGTGGCCTCACCGATGGTCTTCAGACGCTCGTAGGCCTCCTCGCTCAACACCCGGTTCTGGGGGTGGAACAAATACGCATAGGCCCGCTGGCCCGAGCGACCAACGCGACCACGGATCTGGTGCAGCTGGCCCAGGCCCAGCATGTCGGCCCGATCGACGACCAAGGTGTTCACCGATGGCATATCGATGCCCGATTCAATGATGGTCGTGCACACCAGCACGTCGTACTGGCCATCCCAGAAGTCCAAGATGACTTGTTCGAGGCTGCCCTCGTCCATCTGTCCATGGGCAATCGCGATGCGGGCTTCAGGAACGAGCTCGTTCAGGTCGCGCGCCACTCGGTCGATGTCGGCCACCCGGTTGTGCACGAAGAACACCTGGCCCTCACGCAGCAGCTCGCGGCGGATGGCTTCGGCCACTGCGCGGTCGTCGTACTCGCCGACATAGGTGAGGATCGGCTGGCGTTCTGACGGCGCAGTCTGCAACAACGACAGGTCGCGAATACCCGTGAGCGACATTTCCAAGGTGCGAGGAATCGGCGTGGCCGACAGCGTCAACACGTCGACGTCATGTCGCATTTGCTTGATGTGTTCCTTGTGGGTGACGCCGAAACGCTGCTCTTCGTCGATGACCAACAGCCCCAAGTCGTGGAACTTGACGTCCTTGCCGAGCAGGCGATGGGTGCCGATGACGACGTCAACAGCACCGGTGGCGACTCCCTCGATGACCGCGCGCTGCTGGGCTGCAGTCAAAAACCGCGACAAGACCTCGACCCGGACCGGGTAGGCGCTCAGCCGGTCGAGGAACGTCTGATGGTGCTGCTGGGCCAACAAGGTAGTGGGCACCAAGATTGCAGCCTGCTTGTTCGACTGGACTGCCTTGAACACGGCCCGCATCGCCACCTCGGTCTTGCCGAAACCAACATCGCCCAACACCAGGCGGTCCATGGGCGATGGGGCTTCCATGTCGTCGGCGACGGCTTCGATGGCCTTGAGCTGGTCGACGGTTTCCTGGTAGCCAAAACCGTCGGCAAGCTCGCGCTCCCATGGTGTGGTCTCGGGGAAGGCGAACCCCTCGGTCGTCACCCGGCGCTGATACAAGACGACCAGTTCCTGGGCGATCTCGTTTACCGCGGACTGCACCTTGGCTTTGGCCTTGGCGAAATCGCTGCCACCCATGCGGCTCAACGTTGGCGTTTCGCCGCCCGAATACGGACGGATCAGGTCGATCTGATCGGACGGCAGGTAGAGCTTGTCCGTGCCCTTGTAGTCGAGGATCAGGTAGTCGCGCTCGACTCCCATGATCTTGCGAGTGACCATGCCCGAATAGCGGGCGACACCGTGGTGATGGTGGACAACATGGTCGCCTTCGCGCAAGTTCTCAAACGACGAAGCCTGGCTCTTGCGGCCAGGCCGGGCTCGACGATGGGTGCGGCGCCGGCCCGTGATGTCGGCTTCGGCCAAGATACCCAGGCCATGTTCGGCCATCAGGATGCCGCGCTCGATCGGCGCAACCACGCAATGGCCGCCGGGGCGGGCCAACTGGGCCGGGTCGACACCGTCGTGCAGTTGAAGCGAGATGCCTTCGGGCCCGAGTGTCTCGACCAGACGGGCGGCCGAACCGGCGCCGTCGGCGGCCACCACCAAGGTGCCGCCCTGGGCCAACAGGGTGCGCATCTGGGCCAGCAATCGCGACGGGTCGCCCGCTACTGGCTCCCAAGCCGCGGTCGCAAACACCTCGGCTCCGGGGCCGTCGGCCACATTGGCAACCGTCCACGCCGACGCCTCGGTCTGGGCCAGCAGGCGCTCGAACTCGACATGCAGGGTCGGGAAGTCTTTTTGGGCGCCCGATTCGTCGACCGCGCCCCAGGTGCCGGCGAGGGTGACCGCCAGATCGTGTTCTTCGGCCGCGAGGTCGCTGGCGCGATCGCGCAGTCGGCGCGGTTCGACCAACAAGATCTGGGCGTCGTCGCCCACCACGTCGAACAAGACCGTCGGCTCGTCAACCAACCAGGGCAACCACGACTCCATGCCGTCAAAGAACTCGCCGTCGCTCAGCCGTTGCCACTGCTCACGACCCCAGGGCTCGGCCCCGATGAGCCGTTCGGCGCGGGCTCGCACGATGTCGCTCGGCAACAGCTCGCGCGCCGGGAAGAAGCGCACCGAATCGATATCGACCGTCGAACGCTGGTCGGCCACGGAGAACTCGGTCAGGCGGTCGACCTCGTCGCCCCACAGGTCGATCCTGACGGGAGCATCCGCGGTCGACCCGAAAACATCGACGATGCCACCGCGCACGGCAACCTCGCCGCGGTGCTCGACTTGGAACTCGCGCCGGTACCCCTGCAGGACCAACCGTTCGACAAGTTCGAGAGGATCGATGGTGTCACCTGGCCGAATCTCGATCGGTTCGGCTTCGGTCCCGTGGGGCCCCATGATCTGCACCAGGGCCCGCACCGGCGCCACGATGACCGACGGGGTTTCGTCAGGAGTTCGCAGGCGCCACAACACTTCGAGTCGCCGGCCCATGGTTTCGATTCCAGGGCTCACCCGCTCGAAGGGCAAGATCTCCCACGCCGGGAAGGTGGCCACCTCATAGGCCCCAAGGAACAACGCCAGATCGGCGCTGAGCCGCTCGGCTTCGGCAGTGGTTGGTACAGCAACCACGATCGGGCGACGCTGCGAACGTCGAGCGAGGGCCGCGATGGCGAGCGGCCGACCCGCCTCAGGGACAGCAACCACGCCGTGGCGGCGGCCCAACTGGGCGACGACCGCGGGGTGGGTTGAGACAAGATCTGGGAGTGCCCCGAGAGGAGCGCCGGATGCCGAGCCCGACATCAACGCTTCTCGCTGCGATTGAACCGATTCATGGTTTCGCCCAATCCGTGCTCGAGATAGCACTCGACAGCATCAGCAGCTTCTTCGACCACGATGTCGAGTTCGGCCCGGTCGATCTTGCCGGGTTGCTTCAACACATGATCGCGACCAGTCGTCTGACCGGTGGGGCGACCAACACCGATTCGCACACGCGCATAGTCGCGTGTGCCGAGGTGCTGGTCGATGGACTTCAAGCCGTTGTGGCCTGCATGACCGCCACCGACCTTGATCTTCATACCACCGACAGGCAGATCGACCTCGTCTTGAACCACCACGATCTGGTTGGGAGAAGTGATGCTGTACCGAGGCACCAGCAACGCAAGCGCTTCTCCGGAGAGGTTCATGAACGTCTGAGGAAACGCCAACACCACCTGGCGATCGCCGATACGCACCTCAGAGATCATGGAGCGCTCTTTGCGCGAGTGGGTGAGCGCGCCAGTGGTTCCCGGCCGAGCGTGGCGACGCGCCAGAATCTCGACCACTTCGACGCCGATGTTGTGCCTGGTGCCGACATAGTCAGCGCCAGGATTGCCAATACCAACCACCAAAAGGTCGGCAGCCGAGCCCCGACGATCCTTGGCCCGGTCAAAGACCGGACCGAGAGCCACGATCAGCCCTCGGCAGAGTCGGCGCCGGATTCTGCTTCGGCGTCGCCGTCAGCACCCTCGTCGCTCGCAGCGGCACGGCTCAGCTGGCCAACCACGATCAAAGCGTCGTCTTCGAGGTCGCTGGTGACGCCTTCGCCGAGGCTGATATCGCCCAAACGAATCGGGGAATCCAACGTGAGCGAAGCAATGTCCACCTCGATGGAACGAGGAATTGCGATCACGGGCGCATCGACGAAGATGGTGCTCATGAGCTGCTCGACGATGCCGCCTTCGCGACCGAGTTCTTCGGCCTCACCCACGAGTACGACGGGGACTTCGGCGTTCACGCGCTGCTTGGCGTCGACCCGAAGGAAGTCAATGTGCTGGACGCGGTCCTTGCGGGGGTGGATCTGAAGGTCGCGCACAAAGGTGAGCTGCTGTTCGGAACCATCGATGTTCAACGTGATGACGGCGTTGGAGCCAGCGGAGTTGAGCACACGACGGAACTCGACGCGGTCGACGGTGATCGACTGGGGTGGGGCGCCAGCGCCGTACACGACAGCCGGGACCTTGTTCATGACTCGAAGCTGCTTCGACGGACCGGAGCCAATCTTGCGGCCGGTCTCGGCGTTGAGGGTGATCTGTTCCATCGGGAGGTGCTCCTGGGGGTTGCACCAACAATTTGGCGCAGAGGTCGGGGCCGTAGTCGTCTACGGGCCAGCTGAAGAGCTTACCGGCTCGACGAGACGCTGAGCAATGAAGTCAGGCCTGGTTTTCTCCGTCGAAGATCTCCGAGACTGACATGTCGTTATAGATGGCCCTGAGTGCATCGGCAAAGATCGGCGCTGCTGACAGCACCTCGAGCTTGTCGAATTGTTTGTCAGCGGTGATCGGCAAGGTGTTTGTGACGATCACTCGCGACAGCAGGGAGTTCTTCATCCGATCAATAGCCGGCCCCGAAAACACCCCGTGGGTGCACGCGGCCATGACCTCGACGGCCCCATTGGCAATCAGTTGCTCGGCTGCCGAACACAACGTTCCTGCGGTGTCGATCATGTCGTCGACGATCACACAGACCCGCCCAGCGACATCGCCCATCACGCCAAGGGCCTCGACCTCGTTGGCAACCGACATCGAACGCTTCTTGTAGATCGACGCAACATCGGCATCGAGTCGCTTGGCGTACCGCTCTGCGACCTTCACCCGACCCGTGTCGGGCGACACCATGACGCTGCCCCTCGGGAGCTCGTGTTTCAGATGGTTGACCAGCACCGGAAGCGAGGTCAGATGGTCGACCGGGCCGTCGAAGAACCCCTGTATCTGGCCACTATGCAGGTCGATGCTGACCAATCGTTCCGCACCAGCCGCCGCGAACATGTCGGCCAGCAAACGAGCGGTGATTGGCTCGCGACCCGCCGACTTACGGTCTTGACGGGCGTAGCCATAGAACGGGATCACCGCGGTAATGCGCTTGGCCGACGCCCGACGCGCCGCGTCGATCATGATCAGCTGTTCCATGATGGCGTCGTTGACCGATCCACCATCGAAACCCGAGTGGGTTTGGATGATGAACACGTCGCCGCCGCGCAGCGAATCGTCAAACTTGCACTTGAGTTCGCCATTGGCGAAGTCGACCAGATTGGCCTGACCCAAGGGAACTCCAAGATCGGCGGCGATCTCCGCGGCCAAGGGTTCGTTGCAGCGGCCGCTAAAGATGTGCATCCGCTTCTTGGTGACAACTTCCAGGTTCTTGGCGTCGGAAGCACGCGGCGCACCGGCAGTGTCGAGATCCATAGGTTCGCTCCTGGCAGATGGGCGATGACGTGAGGGCTGGTTCAGGGCTGGTTCAGGGCTGGCGAGGCGCACCATAGTGCGCGCCCGTCACGGCACCCGCAGCGATGTGATCGTCGGGTCCGAGCGCAGCAAAAGGGCCGACGTGGGCACCGTCGCCGATGGTCGCGCCCGCCGAGTGAGTCGATTCGATACGCACGTTGGCTCCAACCGTCGTGTCGACGAGGTGCGAACCAACGCCGACCGATGAACCATTGCCGATGACCGTGACGCCCTGGATCAGTACCCCAGGGAACACGGTGACGTCTTCGCCGAGCGAGACCGTCGTGTCGATATAGGTCGTCGCGGGATCGACGATCGTGACGCCCTTACGGAGCCATTCGGCATTGGTCCGCCGACGGAGTTCGGCTTCGGCCGCGGCCAACTGGGCCCGGTCATTGATGCCGAGCGTCTCAGACGCGGCACCGATGTGGGCTGCGATCGAATAGCCAGCGTCGCGAAGCACCGCAATGACGTCGGTCAGGTAGTACTCGCCCTGGGCGTTGTCCGGCGTGACCCGGCGCAGCGCCGGCCCCACCAAGGTGCGGGTAAAGCAATACACCGAGGTGTTGATCTCTCGGACCAAGCGCTCGTCGTCGGTGGCATCTCGATGCTCAACAATACGACTTACCCGACCGTCGCGATCGCGAAGCACGCGGCCATAGCCGGTTGCGTCGTCGAGCACGGCCGTCAAC
This sequence comes from uncultured Acidimicrobiales bacterium, assembly GCA_964350975.1. Classification (GTDB taxonomy): domain Bacteria; phylum Actinomycetota; class Acidimicrobiia; order Acidimicrobiales; family Poriferisodalaceae; genus JAADHX01. The sequence goes on from CAYGMW010000007.1 coordinate 21,680, forward strand.
ACCGTGGCACCTGCACCCGATGACACATGGGTGTCGACGAGCGCCGCGATGGTCGATGAACGGATGAGCGGTGCGTCTCCTGGCAACACCACCAGCACGGCGGTGTCGTCGTCGGGGTTGTCGCTTTCGAGTTCGACCAACCCAACCTGGGCAGCATCGCCGGTGCCGCGCTGGACAGCTTGGAGTGCGAAGGCAATCTCAACGCCTTCAGGGGCATGGTCGAGCACAGCGGAACGGACTCGCTCCGATCCGTGACCTACGACGACAACGGCCTTCGAGAGCGAGACATCGGCCAATGCATCGAGGGCAAACGACACCATTGGACGGCCACACAATCGGTGGGCCGGCTTGGGAAGACTCGACCGCATGCGGGTGCCTTGGCCAGCGGCCAAAACAATCGCCGCTACCTGTGGCTGCTGTTGCATGGTTCGGGGAGGAGGGCTCGAACCTCCGTTGGCGGGACCAAAACCCGCTGTCCTACCAGCTGAACGATCCCCGATCGGCCCTTCAAGATATCAACCCATCGCCGCGATCGAACCCATTTGCAGACGAATGCGCGGACCGTCAGATTGCGACTGCACGTTTTGTTTGCCTCCATCACCAGGGACAGTGGTTGTCGAGGTCGTCGGATCCTTGATCGTCGTCGAGGTGGTCGTTGTCGGCGACGTCGTGGTTGTCGTCGACGACGCGACCGTCGTGCTCGTGGTGGTGGTCACAGCCGTCGTGCTGGTGCTGGTGGTGGACGTGCTCGTCGAAACAGCAGTTCCCGCAACGGTCGTGGTCGTCGCTAGCACCGGATCATCGCCAACGCTGGTCGTAGTGGCTTGCGTCGTGACGACCGTTGGGTCGACCGTGGTCGAGGTCGGCCTCGCCACCGTCGTGGTCGGGCCAGCGAGCATGGTGCTCACCGTGGGAGCAGTTGTTGCTGGGGCAACGGTGGTGGGAGTCGCCGCCGGCATCGAGGTCGATGTTGCGGCCATCGTGGTCGGCACGGTCGACGTCGCCGGGGGGCTCGATGGGGTAACCCCACCTGAACCGTTGCCTTGCTGGCCAGTGTCTGGGACCTCTGCAGGCCCCGCGATGCGATCGGTATCAACCGAGCCGTCCTCGGCCGGGTCGGCCGCCATTGCGACTGTTGCTGCTTCGTCGATACCGCTGTTGTCGACCACGGCCGAACGGTTCGGACCCAAGATGACGTCTCCGAAGGTGATCTGGCCGTTATCAAACGTCCGGACCAACGAACCAGGTTCGAGCACCAAACCGGGCACGGCAGGAAGGGCTTGTCCCGTCGGCAACACCACTTCGGCATTCGCCGCTTCGGTGACATAGATCTGCTTCGGGGCTGACTCACTCCACACCATGAGACCAACAGCCACGATCGAGGCCGCGAAAGCAACCGCAGCCGCAGTTGCGGGCCAACGACCCGAACGGCGAATGCTCAACACCGACGCAGTACCGCCCCCGACGACACCAGCGCGCAAGGTGCGCTCCAATCGGTCAGCAAAGGCAGGGTCGGGAGCGGGGGCATCGCTCGCTCCCAGCTCGGTCAGCAAGTGTTCGATGTCGCGATTCACGACGGCTCCTCGCTCGACAAGCCCAAGCGAGACGCGTCGAGGTGTCGTCGCATTGATTTCAGCGAGCGATGCACCAACACAGCCATTGTTCCCCGGGTCACGCCCATTGCCTCAGCCGCCTCTTCGTTGGTCAGCCCAGAGAGATACCGCAAACTCAACGCGGTGCGGTACCTGGGGCTGAGCTGCTCCAAGGCAGCTCGGACCATCTCATGATTTTCGCCTTGCAGTACCACCGCGTCAGGCGTTTCGGCCTCGGTCACCAGGCGCTGCATGGCGATCTGGCCGCGGTCGCTACTCGGACGGGAACTGCGCCGGTGATGATCGTTCATCTGGTTCGCAGTGATCCTGAATAGCCACGCAGGAAACCCGCCACCTGACGGTTGGAACGAACCAATATTTCGTAGCGCCTTTTCGAACGCCGCCGCGGTCACGTCCTCGGCAATCTCTCGACTACCGCAGCGCCGGTAGGCAAAGGCATGCACCTCAGGCAGATATCGCCGGTACAAGATCGCAAAAGCATCAGCGTCACCCGAAGCGGCCCGCTCAACGAGCACGTGATCGTCGTCGGACGCAGCAAAAGTGCTTGCCACCTGCTGCTCCTCGCTCGCGATCGTCGTGACGTTCCTCATACTGGCAGTCCAACGCCAGAGTTCGCCCGCGATGACAGGTGAAACGATCGCAGTGGTTTGTTTCGTCGAGTTGTCACGATCCCCCCAGAGGGCCGCTATCATTTCCGACCTCATGGGATCGCTCGTAAAGAAGCGCCGTAAGCGCATGCGTAAGAAGAAGCACAAGAAGATGCTTCGCCGCACGCGCTTCCAGCGCCGCTAGTCATTCATCACCAACCGTTACAGGTTCCTCGGCCCGCTTCTTTGACCATCTGGTCAGGTCATGCGGGTCGTTGTCATGTTCGGCTGCTTTCGCTGGACCGTCCGCGCACGGTGTTCGCCACCACGGCGATCACACCGTCGATGGCGGTTCCAGCGAAGTTTCCTTCGACGAACCAGGTACCTCCAGAGCCAGCGAGTCTCGGTCGTTGACCGACGACATCGCCAAATTTGTCGCGCCATTCGACAAGCCGGGGTTCAACTACCACAGCAGCCGGCTCGAGGTCATTGCCGTGGGATCCGACTGGCCCGCCCAGGTCGTCCCACATTCGATAGACCGCCGGAGTTGACACCCCGAACGGTGGAGTCAACAGGGTGAAGCACTGCTCCACGTAGGGCAACGGGTCGACAAGTTCGCCAATGCCGCCGACGCGAGCGCGGCCGCCATCGACGCAGAACGCCACATCGGCGCCGATCGACGCGGCGAGCCCGAGATCGGTGCAGCCCGCCCACGCGAAGATCGCCGCCGCGTCGCTGCTTCCGCCACCAAGACCAGCGCCGGCGGGAATCCGCTTCGTCAGACGGACCGAGGCGGTCCGCTCAACAGCGCGCAGCGCTCGGCGAACCAGATTGCGATCGTCGTGTTCGATGGAGAACCCGGACCCCGCGGCGCTGACCTCCAGACCGTCACCGGTCGGATCGATATCCAAAGAGTCGTACAGATCAAGCGAAACCATCTCCGCGTCGATGAGGTGGTAGCCGTCGTTGCGCACACCAACCACCCGAAGTTGTGTTGTCAACTTGGCGGGAGCAAGCACGGTCACCCGTCGAGAACCCAGGTCGTCAGTCACTAGCCATGTCCTTCACTCAACGAGGCGACGACACGAGCTCGCGTGCGAGGCGCACCCAGTCATCGAGATAGAGGTTTTCGGCACGGACGTCCGGTCGAACACCGGCCCGGTCGAACTGTTCGGGCGACACACGGCCCGACAGCGACTTGCGCAGCATCTTTCGCCGCTGCCCAAAGCCGGCCCTTACCAAGCCAAACACCGCAGATCGGTCGACATCGTCGCTGATGGCCGGCACCACAAGTCGACGCAGATCGACCACCGTCGATTCGACCCGTGGTCGAGGGACGAACACCGTCGATGGCACCTTGCAGAGCCTGCTGGCGGTGGCCCATGAAGCAATCTTCACCGACAGACCGCCATAGTCGGGAGATCCGACCGTAGCCATCATCCTCAGGCCGACCTCTTCTTGCACCATCACCACGAGACGATCGATGTGCGGGACATAGTCGAGCACGTCAGCAACCAACCGGGTGCCGACGTTGTAGGGCAGGTTTGCGACCATGGTGTAGGAGTCGCCGCCGAGCTGAGGAACCCACTCGTCGAACACCGTGGCGTCGGCGTGGATCAGGCGAACCGATCGGCCTTCGAGCACCTCACCGAGCACGGGGATGAGTGATCGATCGGCTTCGACGGCGGTCACATCGGCGCCCGCGTCGGTGAGGGCCAAGGTCAACGAACCGAGCCCTGGTCCGATCTCGACCACTCGATCGCCGGCGCCGATGCCAGCAAGGCTGACGATGCGCCGAACAGTGTTGGGATCGGCGAGAAAGTTCTGGCCAAGCGCCCGCCGAGGTTCGAGTCCGTGGCGATCGAGCAGCTCATGAATCGCCGCCCGAGACAGGGTCACAGCGTGGTCTGGTTGGCAGTCCAGCCGAACTTGCGCATACAGCCTGGCCATGCCCGCCACGACTGTGCGGTCCACAACAGGCTGCCGCGATAGATCTGCTCTTGGCGGGAAGCCTCGCTCGGCAGACCAGTGCCGCCGACAAGGGCCCACGACTCCGGAAGGAACTGAAGCCCGCCGTAGTACCCATTGCCAGTGTCGATTGACCAGTTGCCGCTGGCCTCGCACATGACCAGGGTGTCCCACATCTCAATCGCTGGCCATGACGGATCCCACGGGTACGGCGCAATCGGTGACACCACATCGGCCTCAGTGGTCGTGGTCGGCGCCTCAGTGGTCGTGGTCGGCGCCTCAGTGGTCGTGGTCGGCGCCTCAGTCGTCGTGGTCGGCGCGTCAGTGGTGGTCACTGGCTCTGTGGTTGCAGGCTGGGTCGTTGGGGCTGCAGCAGTCGTGGTGGGTGCCGCCACGGTGGTCGACGGAGCTTCGGTGGTGGTCGACGCCTCGGTCGTCGTTGAGGCTTCAGCGGTCGTTGGTGTTTCAGTCGTCGTGGGCTCGGCGACAGCTTCGAGTGCTGCAGCCTGAGGAGCATCGACGGGCCCGACCGAAGCATCGCCAGATGGGGCCCCAGCGAGCGCTGACTCGACCGCTACCAACAAGTCGATTGCAGTGCCGCCAGCCACAGAACCAGCCGAGAGGGCCTCGCCGGACACAGACGCGACAACGACCTCGCTCGGATTACCGGCGATCTGCACTGACTGCGTAGGCGCAGCCGTCAAGTTGTACAGAAGGAGCATCGGCAGGGTCAACATCGTGATCGAACTAGCGACACGAATTGGCCTACGACGCTCCAGTGATGATCTTCGTCTCAGTGTGATACTCCACCCGCAGAGGTGAACCGCCGAGGTCGGGGTCCACTGAAGGCTGGGGGGAGCCTAGGGACAGGGCGCGGCGGGCGCAAACGCGCGCCATCATTTCTTTCGTCAACCCTGAGGCACCGCTAGGACGCCGGCAGTCCGAAGAACCTGATTGCCGTCGCCGTGGTGGTGGATGAAACCACAGACAAGTCAACATTGTGTAACTGGGCGATCTTGGCCCCCACAAAACCCACCCAAGCCGGCTGATTCTTCTTGCCGCGATTGGGCACAGGCGCCAGATACGGGCTGTCGGTTTCGACCATCAACCGGTCGAGCGGGCACAGCTGAGCCGCAGCCTGAACATCAGTTGCGCTAGGGAAGGTCACGATGCCGCTGAAGGACAAAACTGCGCCGCGTTCCAAACACGCCTCGGCTTGGCTCGGGCCACCGGTAAAGCAATGAAACACGGTTCGAGCCGGCATCTGTTCGGCATCGAGGATCTCAAAGGTCTCGTCCCACGCCGAACGGGTGTGGATGACAAGCGGGAGATCGTGGGCATGAGCGAGCTGGATCTGCTGAGCGAAAACCCGCCGCTGCACATCGCGAGGCGAATGGTCGTAGTGATAGTCGAGCCCGCACTCGCCAACCGCGACCACCACGTCATCTGTGAGCAGTTCAGCAAGCCCACCAATACCCCCGGACGCCTCGTGAGGATGCACACCCGCAGTGGCAGACACGTGCTCAAAGCGCCGCGCCCGCTCAATAGCCCGCTGTGACCCAGCCACGTCACAACCAACATCGACAAGGTGCTGGATCCCAGCAGCGCGAGCCGCCTCGACCACAGCAGCCGCATCGCCAACGTCGTCAGGAAGGTGACAGTGCTGGTCTACCCAGTGCTGGTCTACCCAGTGCTGGTCTACCCAGTGCTGGTCTACCCGGTGCTGGTCGACCGTGTGTGGGGTCACAGCTTGAGCCGAGGGAACAACGGGCTCCCCTTCTCGACGGCCACACCACCGGGGTACCCGCCCCACGCGGTGTCGGCACCGATACGGCAGTCAGCAGGCACGCCTGGCAAGCCGATGCGGCGCCAGATCTCGTCGCATGAGTTCGGGATCGCCGGCGAGGCCAAGATCGCGACGAGCCGCAGCACTTCGAGCGCATCACCCAGGACCGCGTCGACGGTGGGTCCCGGTTCGGCCTTCCACGGTTCGGCCTGCTCGAGGGCCGAGTTGGTCTCGCGGATCAGTCTCCAGGTCGCGTCGAGTGCCTCTGATGGGGCAACACGATCCCAAGCGTCGGTGGCATCAGCAACGACTTGGGCGGCAAGTTCGGCAAAGGGCGAGTCGGCCTGAGGGGCCGGACCGATGCCGTTGCACTTCTTGGCCACAACCGTCGAGACCCGGCTCAGCAAGTTGCCGAGGTTATTCGCAAGGTCGGAGT